>NZ_LZIX01000229.1:0-60047 GCF_001666955.1 Mycobacterium sp. E735
ACGCGCAGCTCGACGACCCGTACTGCCTGGACGGCATGCACCATTGGCTCGCCAACTGGCGGCTGCGGGCCGCCGAGGCGGCCAGCGTCCGGTCCGCCGCGCGCTCGAAGTCGGCCGAATACCAATCTTGCACGCCGGAAGCGTTGCGCGCCTTGGGGATTCGGGAATGCGCCGAGGCGGACGGGGCGCTGGAAGATTTCGCCACCCGATGGCGGCACGGCGCCAGCCCGCTGCTGCGCGGCCTGCTCGACGCCGGCACCGTGGAGTTGCTCGGCGGCCCGCTGGCCCACCCCTTCCAGCCGCTGCTCGCGCCGCGGCTGCGCGAGTTCGCCCTGCGCGAGGGGCTGGCCGACGCGCAGTCGCGGCTGGGGACGCGAAAAGGGCAGGGCCCCAGCGGGATCTGGGCGCCCGAATGTGCCTATGCCCCGGGCATGGAGCACGACTACGCCGCCGCCGGTGTCACCCACTTCATGGTCGACGGCCCGTCGCTGCACGGCGACACCGCGCTGGGCCGGCCCGTCGGCGACACCGACGTCGTCGCGTTCGGACGCGACCTGCAGGTCAGCTACCGGGTGTGGTCACCCAAGTCCGGCTACCCCGGGCACGCCGCCTACCGCGACTTCCACACCTACGACCACCTCACCGGGCTGAAGCCGGCACGGGTGACCGGCCGCAACGTGGCGTCGGAGGCCAAGGCCCCCTATGACCCCGAGCGCGCCGACCACGCCGTCGACGTCCACGTCGCCGACTTCGTCGAGGTGGTCCGCAACCGGCTGACCAGCGAATCCGACCGCATCGGGCGCCCCGCGCACGTGGTCGCCGCCTTCGACACCGAACTTTTCGGCCACTGGTGGTACGAGGGGCCGACGTGGCTGCAGCGGCTGCTGCGCGCCCTGCCCGCCGCCGGAGTGCGGGTGGGGACGCTGAACGACGCCATCGACGGCGGATTCGTCGGGCGCCCGGTCGCGTTGCCGCCCAGTTCGTGGGGTTCGGGCAAGGACTGGCAGGTCTGGGCGGGCGAGAAGGTGGCCGACCTGGTCCAGCTCAACAACGAAGTGGTCGACACGGCGCTGAGCACAGTGGATAAGGCGCTCGCGCAACGGGCCTCGCTGGATGGGCCGCTGCCCCGCGACCACGTCGCCGACCAGATCCTGCGCGAGACCCTGCTCACCGTGTCCAGCGACTGGCCGTTCATGGTGAGCAAGGACTCGGCCGCCGACTACGCTCGCTACCGCGCCCACCTGCACGCCCACGCGACCCGCGAGATCGCCGGGGCGCTCGCGTCCGGGCGCCGGGACGCCGCTGGGCGCCTGGCCGAAGGCTGGAACCGCGCCGACGGTCTGTTCGGCGCCCTGGACGCGCGCAGGCTGCCCCGATGAGCTTGGCGGCCGCGTGAAGATCCTGATGGTCTCGTGGGAGTACCCGCCGGTGGTGATCGGCGGGCTCGGCCGGCACGTGCATCACCTGTCGACGGCGCTGGCCGCGGCCGGGCACGAGGTCGTCGTGCTGTCCCGCCGCCCCACGGGCACCGACCCCAGCACGCACCCGTCGTCCGACGAGGTGGTCGACGGAGTCCGGGTGATCGCCGCAGCCCAAGACCCGCACGAGTTCTCGTTCAGCACCGACATGATGGCGTGGACGCTGGCCATGGGCCATTCCATGACGCGCGAGGGCCTGTCGTTGAAGAAGCGGGGCACGAACCGGCCGTGGCGTCCCGACGTCGTGCACGCGCACGACTGGCTGGTGGCCCATCCGGCGATCACGCTCGCGCAGTTCTACGACGTGCCAATGGTTTCCACCATCCACGCCACCGAGGCCGGACGGCACTCCGGCTGGGTGTCCGGCGCTATCAGTCGTCAGGTGCACGCCGTGGAGTCGTGGTTGGTGCGCGAATCCGATTCGCTGATCACCTGTTCGGCGTCGATGTCCGACGAGATCACCGAACTGTTCGGGCCCGGCCTGGCCGCAATCACGGTCATCCGCAACGGAATCGACGCCGCGCGCTGGCCGTTCGCCGAGCGCCGGCCGCGCACCGGTCCCGCCGAACTGCTCTTCCTCGGGCGGCTGGAATACGAAAAGGGTGTGCATGACGTCATCGCCGCCCTGCCCCGCATCCGGCGCGCCCACCCCGGGACCACCCTGACCATCGCCGGGGAGGGCACGCAGCAGGAGTGGCTCGTCGAGCAGGCCCGAAAACATCGGGTGCTCAAGGCAACTCGGTTCGTCGGCCACCTCGGCCATGCCGAGCTGCTCGCGGTGCTGCACCGGGCCGACGCCGCGGTGCTGCCCAGCCACTACGAGCCGTTCGGGATCGTCGCGCTGGAAGCCGCCGCGGCGGGGACGCCGCTCGTCACGTCGAACATCGGGGGCCTGGGCGAGGCGGTGATCAACGGCCAGACCGGGGTCTCCTGCCCACCCCGCGACGTCGCTCGGCTCGCCTCGGCCGTGCGGGTCGTGCTCGACGATCCATTCGCCGCGCAGCAGCGCGCCCGCGCCGCCCGCGAACGGCTCACCTCGGCCTTCGACTGGAAGACCGTGGCCCGGGAGACCGCGCAGGTATATCTCGCCGCCAAGCGCGGCGAGCGGCAGCCCCAGCCGCGCATGCCCATCGTGGAGCACGCGCTGCCCAACCGCTAGCCTGCAGCGATGGGGCTGGAATTTTCGAGCGTGGTCGACGCGCCGATCGGCGACGTGTTCGCCTGGCACGCCAGGCCGGGCGCGTTCGCCCGGCTCTCACCGCCGTGGCAACCCATGCGCCTGGTCTCCGAGGCCGCCTCACTCAAGGACGGGCGGGCGACGCTGGCGCTACCGGGCGGCCTGCGCTGGGTCGCCGTCCACCAGCCGGCAGACTACGACCCGCCGCGGCGCTTCGTGGACGCCATCGGCGGCGACGGCCTGGCCACGCTGCCCACCCGAATCGCCGTGCGCTGGCGGCACACCCATGACTTCGAGGCCGTCGGCGACGGCCGCACCCGGGTCATCGACCGGGTGGACACACCGGTGCCCGGGTCGCTGCTGCGGCCCATGTTCACCTACCGGCACCGTCAGCTCGCCGACGATCTGGCCGCCCACCGGCTGGCCGCCGACAACGGGCTGGCTCCGCTGACCGTCGCGGTCACCGGTGCGTCCGGGCTGGTGGGTTCGGCGTTGACGGCGTTTCTGAGCACGGGCGGCCATCGCGTCATCCGGTTGGTGCGCCGCCCTGCGCGCGGAGACGACGAGCGCGAGTGGGATCCCGACGACCCCGACCCGGGACTGTTCGATCGCGTGGACGCCGTCATCCATCTGGCGGGGGCCTCGATCGCCGGCCGGTTCACCGACAAACATCGACATGCCATCCGCGACAGCAGGATTGGCCCTACCCGCCGCCTCGCCGAGGCGCTCGGCCGCGCCACCGACCGCCCGGCGGTGCTCATCTCGGCGTCGGCGATCGGATATTACGGATCCGACCGGGGCGACGAGGTCCTCACCGAGGACAGCGACCGGGGCGGCGGTTTCCTCGCCGACGTGGTCGCCGACTGGGAGGCCGCAACCGAGCCCGCCGAGCAGTCCGGGGTGCGCGTGGTACGGGTGCGCACCGGGATCGTGCAATCCCCGCGCGGGGGCACGCTGAAGCTGATGCGCCCGTTGTTCAGCGCCGGGTTGGGCGGGCGACTGGGCGACGGCCGGCAATGGTTGTCGTGGATCGGGATCGACGACCTGGTCGACATCTACCACCGCGCTCTATGGGACCGGGCGCTGTCGGGAGCCGTGAACGCCGTTGCCCCGCAGCCGGTTCGCAACAGCGAGTACACGACGACGCTGGCGCGCGTCGTGCACCGGCCCGCGGTGTTGCCGGTGCCGTCGCTGGGGCCGCGGGTGCTGCTCGGCGAGCAGGGCGCACGCGAATTGGCGTGCGCCAGCCAGCGGGTTCTTCCGCACAAGCTGAGCGCGCAAGGGCACCGGTTCCGCCAACCCGACCTCGATCAGGCGCTCCGCCACCTGCTCGGGCACGCCCGCTGAATCGCACATAGCGGGATTCGGGGCCGATGAGGCCCCATTTAATTAACTTAATGGTTCAATCCCTTAATGAAGTTCGGTGCGCCGGCCTGGCGTGCCCGTCGGACCAGCGCGACCGTGATCGGCATCGTCGCGCTGGCCGCGATCGCGTTCGCCCCGTGCCCGGCCCGGGCCGAAGCCACGGAGGCCGACAGCACGACCGACGTCACCTGCGCAAGCGCAACGCAGGCGGTACCCACGACGTGGTATTTCCCCAGCACGCCCCCGCTCGGGCTGGTCTGGTTGCAGCACGGCTTCGTGGAAGGCAAGAAGGTGTGGTCCGCGTTCGGCCCCGAGCTCGCGGGCAGCGGTTACCTGGTGGTGGCCACCACCCTGTCCACCCTCAACATCTTCGGCTGCACCGTGGAGCACCTGATCGACAACAGAGGGTTCCTGGACAACATCGCGGAAGTCTTCGCGCACAAAGACGACCCGCGCGGCGCGTTGGCGACGTCGTTCGCGACGGCGGCCGAGAAGGCCGGCCGCCCCGTCGCGCCGCTACCCGACAACATGGTGTTCGTCGGCCACTCGGCGGGCTCCGAGGCCGTCGAATACGTCGCCGAGCGCCTGCACAGCTCCTACCCGGCCGCCTTCACCCAGCTGCGCGGCGTGGTCAGCGAGGACGGCGTCAAGTCGTTCCTCGGCTCCAATACCGACGACGCGCTCGCGGGCCTCGCGGGTACGACGCTGCCGATCTACGCCACGGCGTCGCCGCATCTGCTGTGCAACTTCTTTCAACGCGGCACCAAGGCGATCGAGCGGTACTTCCCGGACCGCACGTTTCACGGGGTGAAAATCACGACCGGCGCCCACGGCGACGCACTCGGCCCGTCGTCGCCGGGTTACGAGAACCTTGTGTGTGGGCGCCCGAAGGCCGACAACGTCGCCGCGGTCTGGGGTCTGACCCGGGGCTGGATCGCCGACATGATCGCGGGAACGACCACACCCGATTTCTACCCTGGCGGAAGCTATTACACCGATCTCTTGACGGCCGGGACCATCACCACGCTGCCGTGACGAGTCTGCGCACCGGTCGAGCGGTGAGCGATCCGTCCGGCCGACGCGTCGCGGGTGACCACCTCGACGAACGACCGTGAATCCACTGCCCGGTCTCCTATTCCGCGTCCCTGCCATGCCGGCTTCGCCGGTAGGCGCGGGCGCGCAGATCGGCGAGCCAGCGCGGGCGCAGGCTCACGCCGGGTGGCGTGTTGATCACGGGATCGAATGACACGTCGGCCGCCGGTTCGGGATCGACGGCCCCGGTCAGCGTGAGCCGGCCCAGCGGCGTGAAATCCCCACTGCCACAGGCTTGGTCGAGCGAGACCTCGATGCTGTCGTGCTCGAGGCGGTCGCGCACGCCGTCCAGCGACAGGCCGGGACCGTCGATCTTGCTGACGATCCGGGCCCTGAGCCACCAATTGGCTCCCCGGTAGTGCAGCGGCATCAGGGTGGTCAGCGTCTGATCGCTCCACGAGATGGCAGGGCGCAGCGCGAGTGCCCGGGACAGCAGCCCCGAGCCCGAGGAGACGACCAGGATGTCCCACGGCCCGGTCCCCTGCGGCGGTGTGACCCGGAAAGCCAGGCCGATGAAGTCAGGCAAGGCCCCGGGCGTGCCACTGGCCTTCGACACCCGGGCGACAACCTCGGACGACGAAATGGGCAGCCCCTGGCCGGCCGGGGCGACCCGTTCGATGAAGCCCTCCGCCAGAACCCCGATCGGATGAAACAACCGTTTGCCCCGGATGGCGGAGCCCCACTGGAAGGGCAGTGCGACAAGATCGGAAACGCTCACCGGCGGCGGGTTCCCCTTTCCCCGCGTCGGAAACGCGCCGGTGCGACGTCGATTCCCCAGGGCTCCGCCCGGGCGTTTGGGTTTCAGCGGCGCGTCGGCAGATGCCGGACCGGTTTACGCGGGCACCCGCAGGCCGACCATGTGCGGTTCCCCGGGTGGTTGCGGCTGCTGGTTTTGCGCCCGGCCGTCGATGTAGACCTGCTGCATGACCGCCTGCCACGACTCCATCTCGGGCACCGATCCCCACATCCCTTCGAAAAGCCCGACGATCACGGCCGCGTTGTCGTCGGTCAGGGCATAGACCGGTCCACCGAAGTCACGACTGTCGACGGCCACGTCGGCGATGATGAACCGCCCTTCGCTGACGGAGGTGATCGATCCGCACCGCTGGCCGACCGATCGACGAAACTGGCACACCGGCAGCCCCGGCTGCGCACGCAGGCCCGGGGAAGACTTCAGTTGCCGGCCGGTCGGCAACTGGTCCGAGGCGGTCACGTCGGGGCCGAGCGCGATGACTTCGTACTCGACGGGCGACATCGCGCGACTCGCCGCCACGTCGTCGGCGGCCTGGCGACGGGCGAGCACGACCTTGCCCACCGGGTTTCCGTCGTGGTCGGTGACGTCCGACTCCCCGTTACCGCATTGACCGCTGGTCACCGCGACCCGCAGCCGGGGCTCGACCAACCCCACCATGCACACGGCCCCGCCTTGGCGGATCTCCATACCGGGAAAGGCCGTGACGGCCGGGGTGGCCGTCGCGGGGGCCGGGTAGCCGACCACCGTTATCGCAATCGTGAAGGCGAAGGCGATCGCCACGCGAGTGTTTCGCCCGCTGGCCATTTCCATTGGGCCCCACCACCCCTCATGTCCGTCCGAGGGATTTTTGTCGGACACTTGAGTTGAGTCGCGTATACCCGCGGGCAACGGCGCCAAACGGCCCCAAGCGCCCGGGCGGACGCGGCGAAGTCGCCGATCACTCCTGGGGCACTGCGAGTTCGCCCTGGAATCGTTGCATGGCGTCGATGACCGCACCGAGCACACGATGCGCTGCCATCAGGTCGGCGTCGGGTAACTCTTCGAGGGCGACCCGGCTGTGGGCATCGAGCGGACTGAAGAACGACCGGGCGGTGGCCAGGCCGGATTCCCCGTGGCGCAGGATGACCTTGCGGCGGTCATCGGGGTGGGAATCGCGCCGGATGTGGCCCGAGTCGATCAACCGGTCCACCAGGTAGGTGATCGCCGAACCGGACAGCCCCATCCGATGACTGAGGTCGCCCGAGGTCATCGGCCGCCCCGCGGCTTCTGCCACCATGATGTACATCAATGCACGGAAGTCATTGGGCCGCAGACGATGTAACATCGCGAATTGCCGACCGATCTGGTCGGATTCGGTCGATATCTCCCGCAGATCGGCCGAGATCAGCGACTCCAGCACATCGCGGCGCAGGCGCTGCTCTTCAGCTTCCATAACAAAGTGAGCATATCCCTGAACCGGCACACAGTTCAGTTCGTTAATGGTTAATTGATTGAAATGGACCTCCGGCGACGATGGCACAGGGGACGAGACGTGACCACGACTGGCGAACCGAGGACAATTTCAGTAAGTTAATGTTTAAGTTATTGAAGGTGATGGGTAAGTCGTCCGAGGTTGGGACGGGCTGATCGGAGCGGGATCGCGGCGACGGCATGGGCCGGTTTCTTCGCGTCCGAACAGCGGAGATGGCGGCGCGTGTTTGAGCCGTCCCGACCTGGGAATGCCAAGCCGTCCAGGAGGGAGCGCGTGGCCAAGATGGGTGCTTTGTCGTTGACACCCGCCACCGAGTCGCCGGCAGCTGCGGCGGACTGGCCGGGCACCGCCCCCTTCGACGAGTGGCGCTCGAGCGTGCGGAACGGCGTGCTCGCCGTCCTCTGCGACTTCGTCGAACCCCGGCGCTCCCAGTTGGACGACACCCGCGTCGACGCCGCCGGCGACATCCTGATGGCGTTCGCGTCTGGCGGCAAGTGTCTGCGGTCGACCTTCATGTACTTGGGGTGGCTCTGCGGTGCCGCGCCCGACCGGGCGGCGCTGCGGGCGGCGGCCAGTTTCGAGCTGCTGCACGTATTCGCGCTGCTGCAGGACGACGTCATGGACGGTTCGGCCGAACGGCGGGGGCGCCCGTCGGCACACCTGCAATTTTCCCAATGGCACCGCGCGCGCGGGCTGTCCGGCTCGTCGGCGCGGTTCGGCGAATCGGCCGCCATCCTGCTGGGTGACCTCTGCCTGATCTGGTCGGAGCAGATGCTGCGCGAGAGCGGTGTCGATGCCCGTCGGTTGCAGCGCGCCTGGCCGCGCTACGACACGATGCGCACCGAGCTTGCGGTGGGCCAGTTCGCCGACCTGGTGAGCGATGTCCGGCGCATGCCTACCCTGGATGCCGTGCTGGACGTGGCCCGCCGCAAGTCGGGCAACTACACCGTGCGGCGGCCGTTGGAGATCGGCGCGGCGATGTCCGATTGCGACGATCGGACGCTGAGCCGACTCGGCCGGTACGGCGCCGCCATCGGGGAAGCCTTTCAGCTTCGCGACGACGTGCTCGGCGTCTTCGGCTCGCCGGCGATCACCGGGAAGCCGGCCGCCGGAGACCTGTTGGAGCGCAAGGCAACCAGCCTCGTGGTGACCGCTCACCAGCTCGCCGATGCGTCCACCCGGGCCGAACTGAACGAACTGATGAACGGCCACGCCCTCGACGGTGAAGCGCTCGATCGATGCAAAAAGCTGATCGTGGGGACGGGGGCGGTCCAGCTGATCGAGCAGATGATCAGCGACCGGGTCGCGGCCGCGCGCGAACACCTCGACGACGCCTCGATCGACGGACCCGTTCGCACCGCGCTGGAGGAAATGGCGACCGCCTGCACGGATCGCGCCGAATGAGCGACGCAAGTTTGGGAGCATGCTGACATGCGGACCATCGAAGGACGCAGCGAGCGCGTCGTGGTGATCGGGGCCGGCCTGGCCGGTCTGTCCGCCGCGCTGCATCTGGCCGGCCGTGGACGCGCGGTCACGGTGGTGGAACGCCACCCCTGGCCGGGGGGGCGCGCCGGCCGCCTCGACGTCGACGGCTATCGAATCGACACGGGGCCGACGGTGCTCACGATGCCGGACATCATCGACGAGACTTTCGCGGCCGCCGGCCAGAGCCGGTCGGGCCGGCTGGAATTGCTGCCGCTTGACCCGGCCTACCGGGCGGTGTTCGCCGACGGCAGCGCGCTCGACGTGCACACCGACCCCGACCGGATGACCACCGCCATTGCAGAGTTCGCCGGATCCGGGCAGGCAGCGGGCTACCGGCGGCTGCGCGAGTGGCTGCAGCGGTTGTACCGGATCGAATTCGACGGGTTCATCGCCGCCAACTTCGACTCCCCGCTGTCGTTGCTCACGCCGCAGTTGGCGCGGCTGACGGCGATCGGCGGCTTCCGCAAGTGGGATCGCGTGGTGAAGCGGCATATCAGCGACCCCCGGCTGCAACGGGTCTTCACGTTCCAATCCCTGTACGCGGGCGTGGCGCCGCGGAACGCCCTGGCCGTGTACGCGGTCATCGCCTACATGGACACCGTCGCGGGCGTGTTCTTCCCGCGCGGCGGGGTTCGCGCGCTTCCCGACGCACTGGCCGCGGCCGCCGCCGATGCGGGGGTCGAATTCCGTTACAACGCCACGGTTACCGGGCTCGACCGCGCCGCCGGACGGGTCAGGGCCGTGCTGACGGATCGCCTGGACCCCATCGCGTGCGACGCGGTGGTGCTGACCACCGAACTGCCCCAGACCTATGAACTGTTGGGCCGCACACCGCGCCGCCCCGTGCGGCTGCGGCCGGCGCCTTCGGCGGTCGTGGCCCACCTGGGCTCCCGCCGCGTCGCCTCCGACGCGGCCCATCACACGATCCTGTTCGGCGATTCCTGGGATCAGACCTTCACCGACATCATCCGCGACGGCCGCGTGATGCGGGATCCCTCGCTGCTGGTCACCCGCCCGACGGCGAGCGACCCCGCCCTGGCCCCGGACGGGCACGACCTGCTGTACGTGCTCGCCCCCGCGCCGAACCTGGATCGCGGGCCCATCGACTGGGACACCGTCGGGGCGCGTTATGTCGACACCCTGATCGACGAGGTCGCGGCGCGGCTACTGCCCGGGTTGGCCGAGGACGCAACGGTATTGGACACCGTCACGCCCGCGGACTGGGCGCGTCAGGGCATGGCGGCGGGCAGCCCCTTCGCGCTGGCCCACACCTTCGGGCAGACGGGCCCCTTCCGGCCGGCCAACATGGTGCGCGGCGTCGAAAACGCGGTGCTGGCCGGCTCGTCAACCGTGCCCGGCGTCGGCGTCCCCACCACGCTGATCTCGGGTCGGCTAGCCGCCGACCGCGTCACCGGCCCCAGCGCCGGCCGAGCCAACCGGATGACGACGCACCACGACATGAGGGCCGGGCTGACATGATTCGCAGCGAATTGGACGCGGCCGGGATCGACGATCCGCGCCTGCGCGAGGGTTATCGGCGCTGCCGCGAACTCAACGCCGCGCACGGCCGCACCTTCTTCTTGGCCACCCGCCTGCTGGCACCCGACCAACGTCCGGCCGTGCACGCCCTCTACGGTTTCGCGCGCTATGCCGACGACATCCTCGACGACCTCGACCCCGGGCTGAGCGCCGACGTCCGCGGCATGCGGTTGCAGCAACTCGCCGACCAATTCTTCTCCGGCGGAGACCATCTCGACGACCCCGTGCTCGCCGCGGTCACCCACACCGCCCGCCGCTACCGCATCGGCACCGAGCTGTTCGACGACTTCCTGGCGTCGATGCGGATGGACCTGACGGTCACCGATTATCCCGACCGCGGTGCGCTCAACCTATACATGCGTGGATCCGCCGAAGCCATTGGCCTGCAGGTTCTTCCGGTCCTGGGCACCGTGGCGCCGGTCGAGGAGACCGCGCCCTACGCCGCGGCGCTGGGTAGGGCGTTTCAGCTCACCAACTTCCTGCGCGACGTCGACGAAGATCTGTTGCGGCAGCGGGTCTACCTGCCGGCCGACGAGCTCGCCGCACACGGTGTGGATCGCGAGCTGCTGACCTGGTGTCACCGCAAGCGCCGCACCGACCCGCGGGTGCGCGAAGCGCTCGCCGCCCAGCACGAGATCACCCGCGAGACTTACCGATTCGCGGCCGCCGGCATCGGCATGCTGAGCCCGCGGTCGCGACCGTGCGTGGCGACCGCGGCGGCGCTGTACTCCGAAATCCTGGACCGCATCGAAGAGAGCGATTTCGCGGTGTTCAATCACCGGGCCACGGTCGGCAGAGCCCGACGGCTGCAGGTCGCCGGCATCGGGCTGATACGGTCGTGGCGGGCGCGCAGTAGTTCGCCCGGCGTTGCCGATGCCCCGGGGGCCGCATGACCGATCGCTGGCAGTATCTTCTGGTCCTCGCCGCATGCCTGGCGATCACCGCGCCCCTGGAGTTCTTCGGCCCCGGCGTCTACCGGCAATGGCGGCGGCTGGTGAAGGCCGTTCTGCCCGTGGCCGTGGCGTTTTTGGTCTGGGACGAGATCGCCATCGCCGCGCACGTGTGGACGTACAACGGCGAATACATCACCGGCCTGGACATCCCGTTCCGGGTGCCGATCGAAGAGGTGCTGTTCTTCATCGTCATTCCGATCTGCGCGCTGCTCACCTACAACGCCGTGAGCACCATCCTGGGCAGGGTCAACCGGCGGTGAGCGGCCTGGGTTATACCGTTCCGGCCGTCGCATCGGTATTCGCCGTGTGCGCACTGGAATTGGCGGTGTTGCGCACCGGGCTCTTCCGACGGCCGGCGTACTGGCTGTCGATGCTGATCATTCTCGGGTTCCAGGTTCCGGTCGACGGATGGCTGACCAAGCTCAGTTCCCCCATCGTCAGCTACGACCCCCGCCACATCACCGGCCTGCGCGTCCCTTTCGACATCCCGGTCGAGGATTTCTTGTTCGGCTTCGCACTCGCCACCGCGGTGCTGCTGGGATGGGAACGCCAACGTGCGCGTCGGTGAAGCCGGCCCGACCCCCGGCGAACTGTCGGCCGCCTTCGACGCCGGAGCGGCGGCGTACGACGGGCTGGTGGGTGCCAGCCCCGGCTATCACAACCAATTGCTTCTCTCCGCCCGCCGCATGCGAATACGTGACCGCGGCAAGGGCTTACGCCTGCTCGACGCCGGCTGTGGCACGGGCGCGTCGACGGCCGCGCTGCTGGCCGTCGCCCCGGAGGCCGAGATCGTCGCCGTCGACGCGTCGCGGGGCATGCTCGACGCTGCGGCCGCGAAGGCCTGGCCCCGGTCGGTGCGATTCGTGCACACCCCCGTCGAGCAACTGGCCGAGCACGGGATCACCGGGCCGTTCGACGGAATTCTGGCCGCCTACCTGATCCGCAACCTCGCCGACCGGGACGGCCAATTGCGGAAACTCCGGGCCCTTCTGCGACCCGGTGCCACACTCGCGGTGCACGAGTACTCGGTGCGCGACTCCCCCGCCGCCACCGGAATCTGGCACGCCGTGTGCTGGGGCATCATCATTCCCGCCGGATGGTGGCGCACCCGCGACGCGGCGCTGTACCGCTACCTGTGGCGCAGCGTGCTCGAGTTCGACGGCGCGGCCCGATTCCGGGACCGCCTCGCCGACGCGGGCTTCACCGCCGTGCACAGCGAAACGATGCCGGGCTGGGAGGCCAACATCGTGCACACCTTCCTGGCGGACGCGCCGCTATGACGGCCCTCGGCACCGATCGCCGGCGCGAAACATTCGCCGCACCAACCGGATTCCCGGATGCCGGAGCGCTGGCGTCACGACCCCGAGTGGTCGTCGTGGGCGGCGGCATCGCGGGGCTGGCCGCTGCCACCGGCCTGGCCGAACGCGGCGTCGCCGTCGAAGTGATCGAGCGCGAACACTACCTCGGCGGCCGGGTCGGCGGCTGGACCGAACGCGAAAACGGGACCGACCTCGCCATGAATCGGGGCTTCCACGCGTTCTTTCGGCAGTACTACAACCTGCGCGCCCTGCTCCGCCGCATCGAACCGCAACTGCGGATGCTCACACCCGTCGACGACTATCCGCTCATCGACGGCGCGGGGCGGCGCGACACATTCCGGGGGCTACCACGCACCCCACCCTGGAACGCGGTGGCCTTCGCCGCCCGCAGCCCGACCTTCCGGCTTCGCGACTTCCTGCAGATCGACGCTCGCGCGGCCGCGCCGCTGGCCGCGGTGTCGGTGCCCGGGATCTACGAGCGCCTCGACCACTTCGATGCCGCGACGTTCCTCAAGAGCATCCGATTCCCCGAAGCAGCAAGGCATCTGGCGTTCGAGGTGTTCTCCCGCAGCTTCTTCGCCGACCCTTCGAAGCTGTCCGCGGCCGAGTTGGCGGCGATGTTTCACATCTACTTCCTCGGCTCGTCCGAAGGCCTGATCTTCGATGTGCCCACGTCGAACTACGACACCGCCCTCTGGCAGCCGCTGCGCCGATACCTCGAGGCGCGGGGCGTCGGGTTTCGCCTCGGCACCAGCGCCGCTCGCATCGAGGCCGGCTCGGCGGAGCCGTTTCGGGTGTGGACGGATTCGGGTGAGCGCCTGGACGCGGACGCCGTCGTGCTGGCCACCGATGTGGCCGGCCTGCAGCGTGTCGTGGGTGCATCGACCGGGCTGGCCACGGACGACTGGCGCGCACAGATCGCGCGGCTGCGGACGGCGCCGCCCTTCGCGGTCCACCGGCTGTGGCTCGATCGCCCCGTCGAGGCGCAGCGGCAGGCGTTTTTGGGCACGGCCGGCCACGAGCCACTGGACAACATCAGCGTGCTGGAGCGCTACGAACGCCAGGCCGCCGAGTGGTCGCGTGCGCACCACGGTTCTGTCGTCGAACTGCATTCCTACGCCCTCGACGCCGCGCCGTCCCGCGCGGCGGCGCTGCGGCAGCTGCGCAAGGTGTACCCGGAAACCGCGGCGGCGCAGGTCGTTTGCGAGCGACTGCTGCACCGCAGCGATTGCCCGCTGTTTGCGCCCGGCTCCTATGCGGACCGCCCGGCGGTGGTCAGCCCCCAGCCGGGCCTGCTGTTGGCCGGCGACGCCGTCCGCATCGACTTGCCGGTCGCGCTGATGGAGCGCGCCGCCACGACCGGTTGGTGCGCCGCGAACCATTTGCTGAGAAGATGGGGACTGGCCGGGCACCCGTTGGTCACCGTACCCACCCGAGGCCGGTCAGCCCTGTTGCGATGGCTCGCCACCCGCGAAGGATCCACTCAACGATGAATATTCGCGAACAGCTCCAGCACCTATGGCCGGGCGTGCGGACCAAAGATTGGCCGCTGCAAGTGATTCCGCGCACCCCGTGGGCCGACCAGCGCCCGACCTACCGCGAGGCGCAGCCCGCCATCATCGACGGCGCGCTGAAACGGGCCCAGGGCAGGCCCACCGGGAACTGGTTCGCGTTCGCCGGCAGCGCCGATGTTCGCCCCGGGCGGCCGTTCGGCGCCCGGATCGCCGGGGTTGACATCGTCGCCTGGCGCGATGACGAGCGCCGGCTCCGCGTCGGTCCGCGCGGTTGCCCCCACCTGGGGGCGGATCTGGCCACCGGGACGGTGCACGACGGCACGCTGATCTGCCGATGGCACGGACTTGCCCTGGACGGCCGGGCGCGCGAATTCGGCTGGAGCCCGTTGCCCGGCCACGACGACGGTGTCCTGGTGTGGGTTCGGCTCGACAAGGCGGGCGGCGAAGAGCCGTCGGCCGAACCGGTGATACCGGCCCGGCCGACCGGCGACACTCTGGCCGCCGTCGCCCGGATGGCGGGCGTGTGCGAGCCCGCCGACATCATCGCCAACCGGCTGGATCCCTGGCACGGTGCCTGGTTCCACCCCTATTCGTTCACCCGGCTCGAAGTGCTCACCACCCCAACCGAAACCGTCGATCGCTTCTTGGTGGCGGTGACCTTCAGGATGGGCCGCCTCGGCGTTCCGGTCGTCGCGGAATTCAGCTGCCCGGAGGCCCGCACGATCGTCATGCGCATCGTGGACGGCGAGGGAACCGGCAGTACTGTCGAAACCCACGCCACGCCAATCGGATCGGGCCCCGACGGCCTCCCCCGCACCGCCGTGCTGGAAGCCACCATCGCCCATTCGGACCGGCCGGGGTTCGCGCGCGCGTCGCGGGCCGCCCCCGTGGTCGCCCCTCTTATGCGCTTCGCGGCCAACAGGCTCTGGCGCGACGACCTCGCCTACGCCGAGCGCCGCTACCAGGTACGCGCCGGCCTCGGCTGACGGGGAAATCGCCGTGCGGAAAGGGTATGTCGCCGCCGTCGTCCTGACCGTTGCCGTGCACCTCGCCTACCTGGCCTACGTGCCGGTCGGCGGCTTCCTCGCGCTGCGCTGGCCGCGCACCATCGTGCTGCACCGGGCGGCCGTCGTCTGGGGCGTCGCCGTTGTCGCGCTCAAGCTGCCCTGCCCGTTGACGTCGGCGGAATCGTGGGCGCGTCGCCGCGCCGGGATGGATCCCCTGCCCACCACCGGGTTCGTCGACCGCTATGTCGCGGGCCTGCTGGTGCCGTCCGGCCGCGTCGGTGTCGCGCAGGCATTCGCGTTTCTATGGGCCGCCATCTCCTGGGGCCTGTTCGAGCGGCGCGTCAGCCGCTGAGGCCGGGCTGTGCCGCGGGACCGCCGGCGGCCGCCGAATCCGTGACGGGCGGCGCCGCTTCGTGCTGAGGCCGACGGGATTTGCGCTGCCACAACGCCCACGTGGCAACCGAAACCGCGACGGCCGAGAGGATCAAGGTCGGCCAGAGGGCCAGCTGCGCCAGCCACAAGTCGCGCTGCAGGCGCACCACGGTGCGCCGGCCACGCCAGACGCGCCTCGGCATCTCTTTGACAGTCATCGCAGCTCTCATACCCCGGAGCGGGCGAATCAAACGCCACCGCGCGAGAGGATTTCGCGCTTCAACGGGTTTGGCTCACCGCGCTGGGGGCTAGTCACCAGCATGAGCACTGAATCGCGCGATCCCGCCGAGCCGTCATCGCGATCGTTCACCCGGCTAGCGGCCGCATGGTGGGCCCTCGTGGTCGGCCTGCTGATCCTGATCGTGCTGCTCATCTTCGTCGCGCAGAACACGGACTCGATAACCGTGCACTTCCTCGCTTTCCACTGGAACCTGCCGGTCGGAGTTGGCTACCTGCTGTCGGCGGTGGCCGGCGCCACAACGACGGTGCTCGTCGGCGCCGCCCGGATGATCCAACTGCGCAGGGCGGCCAAAAAGCAGCTCAAGGCGCTTTGATTCTCGCGGCGCGCAAAACCCTTCCTCAGCAAAGCGTTCCCCAATGCGGCCTGCTGGCGCGTCCGCAGTCTGACCACTAATTTAAATATTAATTAAATTAAGCGGCTAGACCCCCTCGCGGCGATTCGGTTCAGGTTTCACCGGGAATGCCACAGCGACAGGGCGGGAGGAACTCATGGGCCACAACGGAACAAGTGATGCGGTCGCGCAGGCGGTGGGCAAAGTCACCGAGGCTCTGGAGACCGTCGAGCGCGCCCGCGGACACCTATATTCGTTCCATCAGCTGACCGGGCGCGCCGACCTGCAACTCGACGACGCGGTGGCCCGGCTGAACGAGATCGGACACGCCGAGCTGGCCCAGCACATCAGCCGGGAACTCGTCGGGCGCAACGTGTTACCGGGTCGGTGGACCTTCCAGGTGGTCGACGACTACGACGACGGCTACTACCGCTGTTTCCGCGAGATCGAGCGGCTGGTGCGCGACCGGCTCACCGAAGGACGTCGCCATGTCCACGAAGCGCAGCTCAAGGAACGCCGGCGCACGGCGGGACATCCCGCCCACACCGCCACCCCCGACGACCACTCGGCGAAGGAGTGAATTGATGCATTGCGTCGTGTTCGGCGCCACGGGATACCTGGGGACGCGGCTCATCCCGCAGCTGCTCGCGAGCGGGCACTCCGTGCGCGTGCTGGCGCGCGACCCGGCCAAGCTCGACGACGTTGCATGGCGGGCAGATGTCGAGGTCGTTCAGGGCGACGTCATCGACGCCGGCGCCGTGCGGCGGGCACTCGACGGTCAGCAGGTCCTGTACTACCTCGTGCATTCGCTGATGCGCTCCGATTTCGTCGACTTCGACCAGCGCGCCGCACGCAACGTGGCGGAGTGCGCAAACCAGGCGGGCCTGTCGCGCATCGTCTACGTCGGCGGCATCACGCCCGACGGGCAGCGGCTCTCCGACCATCTGGCCTCACGCGCCCAAGTGGGGCTGCTCCTGCGGGTTTCGGGCGTGCCGACCGTCGAGTTGCGCGCGGCCGCCATCATCGGGGCGGGCTCGGCCAGCTTTGAAATGCTGCGGTACCTCACCGAGCGCCTGCCGCTGATCGTCGCCCCACGCTGGCTGAGGACCTGCGTCCAACCCATCGCCGTGCGCGACGCGCTTTACTACCTGCTGCACGCGGCCGAGTTGCCCTGCGACGTGAACCGGCCTTTCGACATCGGCGGACCCGACCGCTTCACCTACACGGAGATGATCCGCAAATACGCCGTGATCGCGGGCCTGCCCCGGCGGCCCGCGGTCCCGGTGCCGCTGTTGAGCCCGCGGCTGTCGGCGCCGTTCGTGGACCTGCTCACCCCACTCCCCCGTCAGCTGGCCGTTTCGTTGATGGAGTCGCTGGAAAACGACGTGGTGTGCGCCAATCACGACATCGCCCGCTACATCCCCGATCCCGAGGGCGGGCTGACGCACTACGAAGAGGCCGTCGAACTTGCCCTGGCGCACGTGCGCGAACAGGACCTGCGCACCCGGTGGTCCCGCGCCGACACCAACGGTGCGCCTTCCCGACCGCTGCCGACCGACCCGCAATGGTCGGGCGGATCGCTGTACGAGGATGTGCGTCAACGCAATAGCCGCACGGACGCCGAGACGCTCTGGCGTGCCATCCAAACCGCCGTCGCCGAGCGCAACTGGTCGGCGTTCCCCCTGGAATGGCCCTTGCGCGGATGGATCAACGGCACGCTCGGGGCCCTCCGGCCGCGGCGCCGGACGCTCGACGGGCAGAAGTTGCACGAGGGCGAGGCCCTGGACTGGTGGCGGGTGGAGCGCATCGACACCCCTCGGCTGCTGCGATTGCGCGCCGACCTCCCCCTGCCCGGGCGCCTGTGGCTCGAGCTGTCGGCGAGCGCTGACGACAACGGCGGCTCCCGGTACCACCAACGGGCCCTCTTCCAGCCCTACGGGCTTGCGGGGCAACTTTTTTGGAACACGTCGGCACCGTATCGCGACGTGGTGTTCGGCGGCATTGCGCGCGACGTCACGGCCACGGCACGCGGCGGCGTGACCCGGGAGGCGGCTCCGTCGCACTGTTGAAAGGAGAGCGAGATGACCGACAAGGAATTCCACAAGGGCGACAAGGTCGAGTGGAAGAGCCACGGCAGCACCGTTCGCGGGACGGTGGAGGCCGAAATCACCTCCGACGCCGAAGCCGCCGGACGCACCGTGCGGGCGTCCAAGGACGAGCCTCAGTACCGGGTGCGCAGCGACAAGACGGGTGCTGACGCGGTGCACAAGCCGGGCGCGCTACGCCGAGCGGACTGATCGATGGCCGACGAGGACGAGAAAGCCACCTGGGACCGCTTCGAGAAGACGGTCAACATGACCGCTCGCGAGCTGGAAAAATGGCTCGCCACCGAGGAATCACAGCGCGTGGGACAGAGGCAGGGCGGCGACGAGTCGACCGGGCACGCCAGTGGGCGCCGCATTGTCGCGATACTCAAGACCAAACGGAGCGACCTCGGGCCCGACGAGTACGCGCACATGCGCAAGGTCGTCGGCTACGCCAATCGCCACCTGGCCCAACGCCCCCAGGGCGACATCCGCGAAAGCGCATGGCGGTACTCCCTGATGAACTGGGGGCACGACCCGACGAAGTCCTGAGCGCGCACGGCGGTCCCCTCGGCGTCCGCGTGTTCGCCGACCAATCCGGTGCAAATGCGAGACACTTATCGGGGTTCGCGGCGCGCGTGTGGCGGTCGCCGATACGCTGGTCGGCGAATCTCGCAAGAAGGACACCGATAAGTGACCAAGCGCGGCGCCGCAGACCGGCGAATGGACCGAGCCGAACTCGAGAAGTTGATGTCGGCCGACATGCGCGCACTCACGGCGCAATCGGACCGCATCGGCCGACACTTCGCCCGCCAGAACGACGTCGGTGGCACCGACTTACACGCCTTGTTGCACATCATGGTCGCCGAGACGGCCGGAACGCCGCTGACGCCGGCGCAGTTGCGGCAGCGCCTGGACGTGTCGCCCGCCGCCATCACGTACCTGGTGGACCGGATGATCGACTCCGGCCACCTGCGGCGCGAGCCGGATCCCGACGACCGGCGCAAGACGCTGCTGCGCTACGAGGAATCGGGCATGGCGCTGGCCCGCTCGTTCTTCACCCCCCTCGGCGCGCACCTGCACGAGGCCCTCGCCGACGTGCCCGACCGCGATCTGACCGTCGCACACCGAGTTTTCCAGGCGATGATGGCGGCGATGTCCACCTTCGAAGCGCAACTCGCCACCCCAGGCTCCGAACCCCCGGAGACGGACGGAAAGCGCGGCCCCAGCAGGGCCCGCCGCCGTCCGGTGCACACCGGCGACAAACCCGCCTAGGACACCGGCCGACGGGCCGCGGAGCCAAGCACCCGCTGCTCGATCAGCTCGGCCCCGCGCCGCACCCCGCCCGTTGCGGCGAATCCGGCGGCCACCCGGCGGGCGCCGTCCGTCATCGTGGTCGCCTCGCGCACCTTCGCCCTCAGCCGCGCCGGCGTGAGGCTTTTGGCCGCCAGCCGGGTGCCGCAGCGAGCGACCTCCACACGCCGGGCGACTTCCGCCTGGTCGCGCGCGAACGGCACGACGCAGACGGGCACGCCGCGGTCGAGGGCCTTCAGCGTCGTGCCCATCCCGCCGTGGGTGATGGCGCAGCTGGCCCGCCGCAACAGGGCCGCGTGCGGGACGAAGCGGCAGACGGTCGCATTCGCCGGCCTGGGGAGGTTCGGCGGGATGCCGGCCGGAAACGTCGCCACCACGTGGACGGGCTCGTCGGCCAGCGCCCGCAACGCGATCCGTCCGAGGGCGGCGTCGGGCTGCCTGATCGATGACGTGTTCACCAGCACCACCGGCCGGTTGATGTCAGCGACCCACTCCGGTGTGGTTGCCTGCGCGGGTTCGAACACGCACGCGCCGATGTGGTGAACCAAACCGGCCCATCCCGGGTGGGGATACTCGAAGGGCTCGCCGCCGACGGCCAGCAACAGCGGTGCCCGCCGCACGAAGTCGTCGACCGACACGACCGGCGACAGCCCCAGCCCGGCGCGAATCTCGTTGACCCGCGGCAGCATTGGGCGGTCGAAAAGATACCGGACGATCGGCCGCACCGAGGCGTCGCGCAGTTCGCCGAGAATGCCCGGCAGTGGGCGCAGCCCGGGACCGAACGGCGGCACGCCGCGAGACCGCAGGTAGGGCGTGAACGGCGAGAACACCAGCCACGGCGTATCGCCTGCCTCCGCGGCCGACATGGCCCCCCAGCAGTTCGCGTCGACAATGACCGCATCCGGCCGGACGGCGGACACGGCCCGTCGCAAATCCTCGACTTCGAGTGCCGCGCGCCGGCACAACACATCGATGGTCAGCTTCAGCACTCCCAGTGCGTTTCGGGCGCGCCAGTCCTCACCGACGATCGACTCGATCGCGGGATCGACCGGCTCGGCGTGGACGCCGACCGCGCGCATCATCGCGACGCCACCCGCCATGGTGCGTGCATGCACCTCATGACCGCGGCCGGCGAGTTCGGTCAGCAGGGCGCCGGCCGGCAACAGGTGGCCCAGGGCCGGCGATCCATAGGCCAGTATCACCGCCATGTCGCACCCAGCTATGGGACGGGAGTCAGGTCGACCGCGCGCAGGGCGGAAAGGGTTGCTGCGCCACAGCCGTGCAGGCAGACGCGAAGTTCATCGATGAACGGCTGCAGCCAATCGACAACGGCCGCAGTGGAATCGATCGCGGCCGGCAGCAAAGGTCGTGCCACCGCCACGACATCGGCTCCCAATGCGAGCGCCTTGGCCGCGTCCATGCCGGTGCGGATCCCGCCGGAAGCCACCAGCGGGATGTCCGGCAGCACCTCACGCACCTCCACGATCGCCCGCGCCGTCGGGATGCCCCAGTCGGCCAGGTGGGGATAACGCAGCTCGCCGTAGCGGACGAACTGCTCAACCCGCGACCACGAGGTGCCACCGGCGCCCGCGACGTCTATGCCGGCGACCGGCAAATTCCCCTCGACCCCAACCAATTCCGCGGCGGCCGTCCCGCCGATGCCGTGACCGACCTCCTTGAGCAGCACCGGGCATTCTATCGCGTCGGCAGCGTCCCGCAGCCGGGCCAACGAGCCGGAGAAGTCGGTGTCACCGTTGCGCTGGATCGCCTCCTGCAACGGATTAGTGTGCACCGCAAGCGCATCGGCGCCCACCCGCTCCAAAGCCTTTGCCAGGTCGGGCACGGCGGCCTTCGTCAGTTGGGCCAGGCCGATGTTGCCGAACAGCAAGACATCCGGAGCCACGTCGCGGACGTTGAAGCTGGCCGCGGCCCGTTCGCCCAGCGCGCTGTCCAGCATGATCCGCTGGGAGCCGAGCATCATCCCGATGCCGAGTTGCTGAGCGGCCGCGGCCAGATTCCTGTTGATGGTCCCCGACAACTCGGCACCGCCGGTCATCGCGCCGATCAGGACCGGGAAGCGCAGGTCCGCGCCGAAGAATTCGGTCGACAGGTCGATGTCGTCGAGGCTCGTCTGGGTCAGGGCGTTGTACGGCAACTGGTACCGCTCCAGCCCGGTGGTGACGTGCTCGTAGTTGACCGGCTCCGCGAGGCAGACGTCGATGTGCCGCCGCTTGCGGTTGGTCATCGGCGCCCGATCTGCCGTCAAGGCAGGCACCCCGGCGCGACAACGCCGCGCCCGCTCGCATCCATAATGTCCATAGTGCCCCTTGTTGCGTACCGGCAATGTGCAACGGTGCGTAATTTCAGTTGATTAATGTTTAACACACTGAAAGACTTCACATCGTGGTGTGGGATGGCGTGGCCGCGGCCGTGACGGGACGGCGCTCGTGGTTGCTCGCGCTTGCCGCCGTCCTCCTCGGTGGCGTTTTCATGGCGCTGGTCGGCGCCAACGCGGCGGCGGGGCAGGCGCCGCTGTCGGTGCCGACCGGCTCGGACTCGGCGAAAGTCGACGCCATGGCCCGCCAGTTCCCCGGGGGAGACCGGGTCCCGCTGATCCTGGTGGTCAGCCGCGCCGATGGCGCCGCGCTTGATCCCGCCGAAGTCACCGCCGCCCAAGCCGCTCGGGAGCGGATGCAGGCCGCCGCCCCGCCGGGCGGGGCCACCCCAGCGACGCCAGCGCGGGTGTCGGCCGACGGCAAGGCGGCCATCTCGGTGGTGCCGGTCAGCGCCGACCTCTCGGGGCTCGCCCTGACCGATGCGGTCGCCAAGCTGCGCAAGGCCGCCGCCACCGGCCTGCCGGAGCAGCTGGCGGCCCACGTCACCGGCGGCCCGGCGTTCGGCGCCGACATCGCCGGCGCCTTCACCAATGCCAACGTCACCCTGCTCGCCGTGACGGCATCGGTGGTCGCGTTGCTGCTGATCGCGACCTACCGCTCCCCCGTGCTGTGGCTGGTGCCGCTGCTGGTGGTCGGCTTCGCCGACCGGGTCGCGGCGGCGGTGGGCACCGCGGTGGCGCCGCTGACCGGGCTGAGCTTTGACGGGGCCACGTCCGGGATCACCAGCGTGCTGGTCTTCGGGGCGGGCACCAACTACGCGCTGCTGCTGATTTCCCGATACCGGCAGGAGCTTCGGCGCCATCGCGACCATCGAGATGCGCTGCGCCGCGCCGTGCGGATGGCCGGTCCGGCGATCGTCGCCAGCAACGCCACGGTGGTGCTGGCATTGCTCACGTTGCTGTTCGCCTCGACCCCGAGCACCCGCAGCCTGGGCGCGCTTGCGGCCTGCGGGCTGGTGGTCGCGGCGGTGTCCGCCCTGGTGATACTCCCGCCCCTGCTGGCGCTGAGCGGACGGCGATTGTTCTGGCCTTTCATCCCCCGGCCCGAAGGCACCGCCACCGCGGATTCGACGTCCTGGCAACGCATCGGCGAATGGGTGAACCGGCGCCCGGCGCTGGTCGCGGCCGTCGCGATCGCGGGCCTGGTGGCGCTGGCCACCGGCCTGCTCGGCACACGAATCGGCTTGTCGCAGACCGAGCAGTTCCGCGTCCACGCGGATTCGGTGTCCGGTTATGACATCGTCGCGGCGCATTTTCCGGCCGGCCTGGCGAACCCCACGCTCGTCATCGCCCCCACCGACTCGCCGGTCGCGCAGGCCATCGGGGCGACCCCCGGCGTGGTGTCGGCGAACGAATCGGGCCGCTCCCCGTCGGGCCTGACGAAATGGTCGGTGGTGATCGACGCCCCACCGTCCTCCGACAGGGCATTCGAAATCATTGCCGCACTTCGTGATACGACGAAGTCGGCAAGCCCGTCCGCGCTGGTGGGTGGGGCGGACGCGCAGGCGCTCGACATCCGCGACGCGGCCACCCATGACCGGCATCTGCTGATTCCGGCGATACTCGCGGTCATCCTGGTCGTGCTCTATGCCCTGCTGCGGTCCGCGCTCGCCCCTCCCACACTGCTGACGGCGACGATCCTCGGGGCGCTCGCCGCGCTCGGCATGGGCGGCTGGGCCAGCAGCCACATCTTCGGCTTCCCGGCGCTGGACAACAGCACACCCCTGTTCGCCTTCCTGTTCCTGGCCGCACTCGGCGTGGACTACACCATCTTTCTCGTCACCCGCGCCCGCGAAGAGTCCGCGGAACGTGGCGCACGCGCCGGCATGGTCGCAGCGGTGTCGGCCACCGGCGGCGTCATCACCAGTGCGGGAATAGTTTTGGCCGCCGTCTTCTGCGTGCTCGGCGTGCTGCCGCTGATCGTGCTGACCCAGTTGGGCATCATCGTCGGCCTGGGCATCCTGCTGGACACGTTCGTGGTCCGCACACTGGTTATTCCCGCGCTGTTCGCCCTCCTCGGCGACCGCATCTGGTGGCCCTCGGCCCCCAGACCCGCCAAAGCCACTGCAGCACAGGCAGAAAACCAACCGGAACGGAGCATCCCTTGAAAACGTCAACCCTCGCCGCCACCAGCCTCGCCGTCGCCGCCGCCGCGGTGACCGGCAGCGTCGCCAACGCCAAGGCCGCTCCGTCCTGGTATGCGCGGCTGCGCAAGCCGCCGTACCAGCCCCCCAACGTGGCCTTTCCGGTGGCATGGACCTCCCTCTACACCGACATCGCGGTCACATCGGCGGAGGCCATCGACCGGTTGCGGGCGGCGGGACGGGAGGACGAGGCGCGCCGCTACGCCGCGGCGCTCGGCGTGAACCTGGTTCTCAACGCCGGATGGAGTTGGCTCTTCTTCGGTTTCCACAAACTGGGCGCGTCGGCGGTCGGCGCCGCCGTGCTGACGGCCAGCAGCGCAGACCTCGCACGGCGGGCGGCGCAGGCCGACGCGCGGGCCGGCCTGGCCCTGTCGGCGTACCCGCTGTGGTGTTCCTTCGCGACCGTCCTGGCCACCCACGTTTGGCGACTGAACCGCTGAATCATGCCGACGCTTTTGTGGTTTCGTCGCGACCTGCGGTTGGGTGACCATCCCGCGCTCAACGCCGCGGCCGACGACGGCGAGGTGCTCGCCTGCTTCGTGCTGGACCCGAAACTCGAGGCGTCCTCGGGCCGGCGCCGGCTGCAGTTTCTCGGTGACTCGCTGCGGCGATTGCACGACGACCTGGACGGCCGGCTGTTGGTGACCCGCGGGCGGCCCGACGAGGTGATCCCGCGCATCGCCAAGGAGATCGCCGCATCGGCGGTGCACATCTCCGACGATTTCGCGCCGTACGGCAAGCGCCGTGACGAAAAGGTCCGTGCGGCACTGGATTCGGTCCCACTGGTGGCCACGGGTTCGCCGTATCTGGTCTCGCCGGGCCGCGTCGCGAAGAAGGACGGCTCGCCCTACCAAGTCTTCACACCGTTCCTGCGTCAATGGCGCGAGTCCGGCTGGCGGCCGCCGGCGAAATCGGGTGCCGCGTCGGCCCGCTGGCTCGATCCGGCGCGACTGCGGATCGACCGGGCCGAGATCCCCGATCCCGGCGCCACGCTCGATCTCGAAGCGGGCGAGACCGCGGCGCGCAAGCAATGGAAGTCGTTTGTCGACAACGGGTTACAGCGTTACGCCGAAGAGCGGAACCGCCCCGACCTACCCGGCACCAGCCGCATGTCGGCATACCTGAAGTTCGGCAGCATCCACCCCCGAACCATGGTCGCCAACCTCGATCTCCGTCACGGCGGGGCCCAGGCGTACCTGCGCGAGTTGGCGTTTCGCGATTTCTACGCCGACGTGTTACACCACTGGCCGGCCAGCGCCTGGCACAACTGGAACCGTCAATTCGACGGCATCCCCACCGACAGCGGCGCCGAGGCGAAACGCCGCTTCGAAACCTGGAAGGCCGGCGAGACCGGCTTCCCGATGGTGGACGCGGGAATGCGTCAGCTTCGGGAGACCGGATACATGCACAACCGGGTGCGGATGATCGTCGCCTCCTTCCTGGTGAAAGACCTGCACCTGCCGTGGCAGTGGGGCGCCGAGTGGTTCTTGGATCAATTGGTCGATGGCGACATGGCGAACAACCAGCACGGCTGGCAGTGGTGCGCGGGCTGCGGCACCGACGCCGCGCCGTACTTCCGGGTGTTCAACCCGACCACCCAGGGCGAGAAGTTCGATCCGTCCGGGGATTACATCCGGCGGTGGGTGCCCGAGTTGCGCTCCGTGGACGACGCGCACCTGCGCAAGGGCCGACGGCCGGCGGGCTACCCCGCCGAGATCGTCGACCACGGCGCCGAGCGCGCCGAGGCGCTGCGGCGTTATCAGAGCATCTGACCCGCGGGCTAGGACGCGGGCGCGGCACGGAATTGTCGCGTGCGTGAATGTTTGCTCAATCGCCCGCCCCGAAGCTGGTTGGCATGCAATTATCAGCCGATTCACAGTTGTCAAGCCGCTCGGGAGGCGCTACATGACACCCTTCATCGTTCGGACGTTGCTGGCCTCCGGTGCCGCCGCGGGCTTGCTGGCCGGCGTGACCGCCTGTTCGTGTTCCGTCGGTTCGTCGCACTCGGTCAGCAAGAGCGATGTCGCCGGTCAGATCACCTCGAAGTTGACCGACGCCGCCGGCAACAAGCCCGACTCGGTGAACTGTCCGAACGACCTGCCGGCGAAGGTTGGGGCGCAACTCAATTGCGAGATGAAGGTCAAGAACCAGACGTTCAACGTCAACGTGACCGTGACGAGCGTGGACGGCAAGGACGTCAAGTTCGACATGGTCGAGACGGTCGACAAGAACCAGGTCGCCAGCATCATCAGTAACAAGCTGGCCCAGCAGGTGGGCAGAAAGCCCGACTCGGTGACCTGCCCCGACAACCTGAAGGGCGTTCAGGGCGCGACGCTGCGGTGCCAACTCGTCGACGGCACCGACAAATACGGCATCGCGGTGACCGTCACCAACGTCGACGCCGGCGACGTCAACTTCGACTTCAAGGTCGATGACCACCCGGAACCGGCGTCCTAGCGGCGAAGCCGGGCACTGCGGGGTCACCGCCGTCTGATCAGCGAGCGGCCTTCTTGCGCTCGATGTCGGCCAGCGCGGCCGCCAGTTCGGCCCGCTGGGCCGCCGAGCTCTCCCAGGCGAGCTGGCGATTCTTGACCACCTTGGCCGGCGCGCCGACCGCGATGGAGTAGTCGGGGATCACGCCGCGGACCACCGCGTGTGACCCCAGCACGCAGCCGCGCCCGACCGCGGTGCCGCGCAGCACCGTCACCTTCACACCCACCCAGGTGTCGGGCCCGATCCGCACCGGTGACTTCACGATGCCCTGATCCTTGATCGGCAGGGTGATGTCGTCCATCCGGTGGTCGAAGTCGCAGACGTAGCACCAGTCCGCCATCAGCACCGAGTCGCCGAGCTCGATGTCGAGGTAGGCGTTGATGACGTTGTCGCGGCCCAGCACCACCTTGTCGCCGAACCGCAGCGAGCCTTCGTGGGCCCGAATGGTGTTCTTGTCGCCGATGTGCACCCACCGGCCGATCTCCAGCTGCGCCAGTTCGGGCGTGGCATGAATCTCCACGCCCTTGCCCAGGAACACCATCCCGCGGGTGATGATGTGCGGGTTGGCCAGCTTGAACTTCAGCAGCCGCCAGTAGCGCACCAGGTACCACGGTGTGTATGCGCGGTTGCGCAGCACCCATCGCAGCGAGGCCATCGTGAGGAACTTGGCCTGGCGCGGGTCCCGCAGGTTCGATCCCCGCCAGCGGCGGTGGACCGGTGCGCCCCACATGCTCGTCATGGCCGGACAGCCTAGCGCGCGCTTGCGGCGGCCGAGAACGGCGGGCAATCCGCCGGAGCCGAGTCCGCACGGGTTACCCTCACCTGTACTCACTGGCCGCTCATGCCGAACGCCGTGGAAAAGGATCTGGGATTCGAGGTGCTTGACCGACATCTCCCGCGTGGGCTTCGGCGTTGGTCATCCGCGCTGCTGGCGGCCGGGATCACGGTTGGACTCGGCGGGTGCGCCAACACCGACTCCTGGGTGGAGGCGTCAGCGTCGGCTGGCTGGCCCGCGCAATACGCCGACGCCGCCAACAGCGGCTACACCGGCACCGACGGCGCCTCCAAGCTTTCGTTGCGGTGGACGCGCTCGGTCAAGGGCAGCCTGGCGGCGGGTCCGGCGCTGAGCGCGCGCGGTTACCTGGCGCTCAACGCGCAGACCCCGGCCGGATGCTCGCTGATGGAATGGGAGAACGACAACAACGGCCGGCAGCGCTGGTGCGTGCGGCTGTTCCAGGGCGGGGGCTTTGCGGGCCCGCTCTTCGACGGGTTCGACAACCTCTACGTCGGCCAGCCCGGCGCCTTCCTTTCCTTTCCGGTGACGCAGTGGACGCGGTGGCGGCAGCCGGTGATCGGAATGCCAACCACCCCAAGGTTTCTCGGGCACGGGCAGCTGCTGGTCGCGACGCACCTGGGCCAAGTGCTGGTTTTCGAGGCCCACCGCGGCGCGGTGGTCGGCAGCCCGATGGATTTGGTGGACGGCGTCGATCCCACCGACGCGACGCGCGGGTTGGCCGATTGCGCGCCGGCCCGGCAGGGCTGCCCGGTGGCCGCCGCGCCCGCCTTCTCGGCGGCCAGCCAGATGGCGGTGCTGGGCGTCTGGCAGCCCGGCGCCCCGGCCGCGGGGCTGGTTGGGCTCAAATACCACGCCGGGCAGACGCCGCTGGTGTCCCGCGAGTGGACGAGCGACGCCGTCGGCGCCGGCGTCATCGCCAGCCCGGTGTTGTCCGCCGACGGGGCGACCGTTTATGTCAACGGTCGGGACCAGCGACTGTGGGCGTTGCGCGCCGCCGACGGAAAGGTGAAATGGTCGGCGCCGCTGGGGTTTCTGGCGCAGACACCGCCCGCGGTCACCCCGGCGGGCCTGATCGTGTCGGGCGGCGGCCCGGACACCCGGTTGGTGGCGTTCAAGGACGCGGGGGACCACGCGGATCAGGCGTGGCGCCGCGATGACGTCGTCCCGCTGTCGTCGTCGAGCCTGGCCGGCGCCGGCGTCGGCTACACCGTCGTCAGCGCACCCACGACGAACGGCGCACCCGGCATGTCGCTGCTGGTGTTCGACCCCGGCAACGGCCACACGCAGGGCAGTTACCCGCTTCCGGCCGCCACCGGCTATCCGGTCGGTGTGTCTGTCGGCACCGATCGCCGCGTGGCGGCCGCCACCAGCGACGGCCAGGTGTACGGTTTCGCGCCGGCGTGACCGGGACATACTGAGCCCATGTCCGACGACAACGAGATGCAGTCCGCGGTCGCCGCGTACTCGAGACGGAGCGAGCGCAGCCTCGCGGTGGACCGCACCGCGACCGTGGCGCTGCTCGCCGCGCAGGCTTTTCTGGTCGCGGTCACGATAGGCCTGCTCAGCGTCTACGTCATGGCCACCGACTCCTGCGGCTACCAAAAGTGCGGCGACCCGGCGTGGATCAATCGCGCCATGGTCCTGGGCATCGGCGGCGGCGGCGTTATCTTCGCCGCCGCCCTGTTCGTGGCGGTCCGCCGCCTCGCCCGGCGCCGGACCGCCTTCTTCGTGCCGATCATCGGTTGTCTGGCGCAGGTCGCGCTGGCCGCCGGCGCCGTGGCCATGGAGTTTCAGGCCGGCCCCGTCTAGGCGACGACCCGCCTCGCCCGGCCACACCGCGCTCGCGATCGCCGCTCGCCCGATGGCGGCGACCCGCCTCGCCCGGCCACACCGCGCTTGCGATCGCCGCTAAAGGGCCAGCGGGGGGATCGCGCTACGCGGCACCGAGGCCTGGACCGGCCCGGCGAAGGCCGGCAGCATCTCGCCGGGCGCGAAGTAGAAGATCAGGTCGTCGTCGGTGATGGCGAAGTTCTGGTAATGCGTCGAATCGTGTCCCGTCGACGGCAAAATGGCTGCGCCCAAAGGGGTCTGACGTTCCAGGTCCCGCTGCACGATCGGGAAGATGCTGTCCAGCGGCGTGGTGCCCGGCGCGAACAGATTGTCGAAGACGATGGGCTGCTTGGTCCCCAGGTTGTAGTTGAAGGCCTTGTACCAGATCGAGGGGTGCGCCCCGCCGAGATCTTGAAAGAACTTGAGCACCACACTGCGGGTGTTGTGCGGCGGCTGACCCGAGGCGCGTTGCTCGGTGGTGGCTTCCAATTGGTAGGGCTGATCCCGCGACCCGGAACTCTGTGCGACGTTGACGAAGCCGTCCCGGTTCTGCCCGACGTAATCGGCGAGCGCTTGCTCGTCGGGATAGTCGGCGGGGAACACGATGTTCAGCGTGTAGTTGGGGCCGGTCGCGCGCACGCGACACATCTGGCCGTCCTCGACGGTGCCGCCCACGGTGGCGCACGACGGTGGGGCGGCGGCCGCCGGCCAGCCCCACAGGGCCGCCGATGCGAGCACGGCGACCGCTATCAGATAACGCATTCTTCAGTGTCCTTGCAGGTTAGGCGGGGGCTGGGCGCCTGGCAGAGCGATCGCACCAGCCTACCGGGCGCTATCGCGACGGACGGCAGACGAAGGCCGTCGCGCGGCCGGCCCCCCGGGAGCCGATGCGGGTGATGACCACCGATAAGGCCCGGCCGCCGCGCAGCCGCATCCGTCGCCGCAGGGCGTCGGGGTCCACCCGCACACCGCGAACCAGGACCTCCAACGTCCCGCAGTCCAGCGCGGACAGCGCCTGGCGCAGCCGCCGCTCGTCGAACGCCAACTGCTCGAGCACCTCGAACCCCCGGACCGCCGACGGCAACTCATCCCCCGACAGGTAGGCGATGTCGGGGTCGAGTTGCCACAGCCGGTGCCGCGCGCCGTAGTGGCGCACCAGCCCGGCGCGGACCACCGCCCCATCGGGGTCGACGATCCACCGCCCGGCCGGCCGCGCGGGGCAGTCGTCTGGGTCGGCGTCGGTGATCTGCTCGCCGCGATCGAGGACGCTGGCGCGGCGCAGGACGCCGCGCCGGGCCAGTCCGGGAGACCAGAGGCACGCTTCGCGCACAGCGCCGCGGTAGGACGTCACCTCGATTTCGCCGCGGAAGCCGATCCGCTCCAGATCATCGAAATCTATTCCGGGAGAGCACTTTACGACAAGGTCGCGGTCCCGGTAGGTGTCGATCAGGGCGCCGAGCGCCGGCCGGTAATCGTCGAGACGGAAGCGGCGCCGCCCCCCGAGGCGCCGCGCGGGGTCCGCCAGGACGACGGCGTCACGGGTCACCGGAGCCAGCGCGTCGGCGCGGCAGAGCGGGGCCGACTCGCCGAGGTTGTGCCGGGCCATCGCCAGTCGCACCGCGTCGAGGTCGCTGCCGAGCGCCCGCACCCCGAGGGCGCGCAGGGCGGCCACCTCGGTGCCGATCGAGCAGGTGGCGTCGTGCACGACGGATCCGGTCTCGGCGAGCCGCCTGGACCGGTGCAGCGCCACCGGCGCGGCGGTGGCTTGCTGCAGCGCCTCGTCGGTGAACAGCCAGCTCGACGCCGGGTTTCCGGCGCCCAGCCCGCCCAGTTTCTCGGCGGCGCGCCGGCGCAGCAACGTCGTCTCCACCAACACCGCGGCCCGGTCCCCGAATCGGGCGCGCGCCGCGGCGACGTCGGCCACCCGGGTCGCGTCGGTCAGCTCGAGCTCTCCGACCGCCGCCAGGGCGGCGGCACCGGATTCCGATCGCAGGTAACGGACGTCCTCGACGGTGAAGGTGAGGCCGTCACTCAGGAGGGCTTGACCCCGGTGATCATCACGTTGTAGAACCAGCCCTTCGGCGCCACGTGCCGCCACACATTGGCGTCCAGCCAACTCAGCGTCTTCCAGCTGTTGAACGCGAACTTCGCCCAGCCCCAGCCGAGCCGTCCGGGCGGCACCGCACATTCGAACGTCCGCAGCGGCCAGCCCAGCATGGCAGCGGTGAATTCCACTGTGGCCGTTTGCACTTCGGCGGCGCCGGCGTTGCCCGCCATCCGCTCCAGGTCGCCCGGGTCGAAGGTGTGCAGGTCCACGACCGCCTCCAGCGCCGCGGCCCGGGAGGACTCGTCGAGTTCGGCCTGTGGCCGCCGCCAGCCGTCGAGGCCCGGCAGCTTGGTGACGTTGGTCGCGACGCGCCAGGTCAGGGTGGACAGCGTGCGGGCGTAGGTGTCCCCGACGGTGGTCGGCTCGCCGGCGAACACGAACCGCCCGCCCGGGCGCAGCACCCGGACGACCTCCCGAAGCGCCAGCTCGACATCGGGGATGTGGTGCAGCACCGCGTGCCCGACGACCAAGTCAAAGGTGTTGTCCTCGTATGGGATTCCCTCGGCGTCGGCGACCCGGCCGTCGATGTCCAGACCCAGCGCCTGCCCGTTGCGGGTGGCGACCTTTACCATCCCGGGTGACAGATCGGTGACCGATCCACGCCGGGCCACCCCGGACTGGATCAGGTTGAGCAGGAAAAACCCGGTGCCGCAGCCCAATTCGAGGGCGCGGTCGTAGGGCAGCTCGCGCTGCACCTCGGCGGGGACGATGGCGTCGAAGCAGTCCCGGGCGTAGTCCACGCAGCGCTGGTCATACGAGATCGACCACTTCTCGTCGTAGGACTCGGCCTCCCAGTCGTGGTAGAGCACCTGGGCCAGCTTGCTGTCGTGCCGGGCCGCCTCCACCTCTTCGGCCGTGGCATGCGGGTTGGGAACGGCATCGGTCGAACTCGTCGTCATGCAGGGCAGCCTAACGGGCCCCGGGTTCGGAGTCCTCGCCACCGGTCTGACCAGCGGCGAACACGTCGACGTAGCGTCGCCGCTCGGCGGCGACCCGGTCGGCCGGACCCAGCTCGAACACGTCGTTGATGCCCGCTTTCGCCGCGGCCAGCGCGTCTCGCGGGCCGTCGAGGAAGCGGCGAGCCCACCCCGCGGCGGCGTCGTAGACGTCATCGGGGGCCACCATCTCGTCGATCAGGCCCAGCGTCAGCGCCTCCTCGGCATCGAAGAACCGGCCGCTGAACACCAGCTCCTTGGCCCGGCTCGCCCCCGCCGCGCGGGTCAGGCGCGCCATGCCGTCGCCGCCCGGAATGAGGCCGGCCAGGATCTCGGTGGCGCCGAACTTCACGTTGTCGCCGCTGACGCGCCAATCCGCGGCCAGCGCCAGGGTGAGCCCGGCGCCCAGCGCGTAGCCCGTGATCGCGGCCACGGTCGGCTTGGGGATGGCCGCCACGGCGTCGATGGCCCGCTGCCGCGCCCGGGCCGCCGTCTCGGCCTCCGGCGCGCTCAGCGTCCGCAGCTCGGGCATGTCGTCGCCGGCGGAAAATATCTCGTGGCCGCCGAACAGGATTACGGCGGCCACGTCGTCACGCTCCCCCAGCTCGCCTGCCGCGGCCACGATCTCCCGGTAAACCTGGCGGGTCATGGCGTTCGTCGGCGGCCGCGACAGCAGCAGCATGGCCAGGCCGGCGTCCCGGGAGCCGTCGCTGACCACGGTGCTGACGAACTCGCTCAATGCCGCCATCCCATCCCGCCGGCCTCGCGCGCCTGGTGGTAGCGGTCGGAGTCGAAGAACTCGAACACCCAGTTGTCGCCCTGAATCTCCAGGTGCGGCTGCACCGTGACGATCTGCCGTTCGACCGCCAGCACTTCCGCGACGGTCCGGCCCGCCAGCGAATCCAGCTGGGTCCACGTCGGCGGCAGCAGGAAACAGCGCCCGGCGGAGAAGTCCTCGATGGCGGCCTGGGGCGTCGTCCAGCCGGCCCGATCGGATTCGGTGTTCTCGCCGTCGGCGCGCTGCCCGGCCGGCAGGGCCCCGACGAAGAAGTAGGTGTCGTACCGGCGGGTGCGCTCGGCTTCGGGGGTGACCCAGTTGGCCCACGGCCGCAGCAGGTCCGAGCGCAGCTCCAGGTTCTCGCGGCGCAGGAAGTCCGCGAACGACAGCGTCCCGTCGGCGAGTTCGCGGCGGGCGTCGGCGTACACCGAGGCGTCGCCCACGATCCCATCCGGGTCGCCCGCCGGCCCGGCGAACAGCACCCCCGACTCCTCGAAAGTCTCCCGGGCAGCGGCGCACACCAGCGCCTCGGCCAGGTCGGGTTCGATGCCGAAGCGCTCCGCCCACCACTGCGGCGGTGGGCCGGCCCAGGCGATATCGGCGTTGCGGTCGCGATCGTCGACGCCGCCGCCGGGGAACACCATCGTGCCCGCGGCGAACTCCATCTTGGCGTGGCGGCGCATCAGGAAGACGGCTAGCCCGGTTTCCAATCCGTCCGGATCGTCGCGGATCAGCATCACGGTCGCCGCCGGCCTCGGGACGAGCGGGGCCTCTTCGGTCGGTGACGTCATAGCGGCCTCCGGTGGGCTGCGCGGGAGCGGACGCGGCGGGCGAAATAGCGGCCGTCGGCGACGTCGAGCGCGATCGACTGGCCGAAGGCGGTGGACAGGTTCTCGGCGGTGAGCACGTCGGTCAGCAACCCGGCCGCGACCACCCTTCCCTCGGACAGCAGCATGCAGTGGCTGAAGCCGGGCGGGATCTCCTCGACGTGGTGGGTGACCAGCACCAGAGCCGGGGCCTCGGGATCGGCCGCCAGGTCGGCCAGCCGCGCCACCAGCTCCTCGCGGCCACCCAGGTCCAGCCCGGCGGCGGGTTCGTCGAGCAACAACAGCTCCGGGTCGGTCATCAGCGCGCGGGCGATCAATACCCGCTTGCGCTCGCCCTCAGACAATGTTCCGTAGCTACGGTCCGCGAGGTGCTCGGCGCCCAGGCTCTCCAGCATGTCGACGGCCCGGCGGTAGTCGACGTCCTCGTAACGCTCGCGCCACCGGCCCAGCACCGCGTAACCGGCTGAGACGACCAGGTCGCGCACTACCTCGTCGGTGGGCACTCGCTGCGCCAGGGCCGAGGAGCTGAGGCCGATCCGGGAGCGCAGCTCCGACACGTCCACCCGGCCCAGCCGCTCGCCGAGCACGAAGGCGACTCCCGACGACGGGTGCTCGGCCGCGGCCGCGATCCGCAGCAGCGACGTCTTGCCGGCCCCGTTGGGGCCCACGATGACCCAGCGCTCGTCGAGCTCGACCGCCCAATCCACCGGTCCGACGAGGCTGTGACCGCCGCGGCGCAGCGACACATTCCTGAAATCGATCAGCAGATCGGGGTCGGCTGCCTCGATCGTTTGGTCGGCTCCACCCTCGGATTCTTGCGAATCCTCGGATTTCACCTCCCGGCTTCCGTTTTCGGGCACTCGCTCATCGTGCCGTACCGCGGCCGTCCGACACCTGCCGGGTCGCCGCTCCGGCGGCCAGACGGAAAATCGCACGAAAGTGGCTGAGATCATGCGATTTTCTGACTGCTCGCGGCGACGCCGAGTTTGATGCGACCGCTACGCCTCGGGCGGGATCTCCACCCGGCGGACCTCGCCCGTCACCGCATCGGCGGCCTCGATTTCGCCGCGCGTCACGCCCAGCAGAAACAGCACCGTGTCAAGGTAGGGGTGGCTCAGCGAGGCGTCGGCCACCTCACGCAGTGCCGGCTTGGCGTTGAACGCCACACCCAGCCCGGCCGCGGCCAGCATGTCGATGTCGTTGGCGCCGTCGCCCACGGCTACCGTCTGCGCCATCGGCACCCCGGCCCGCTCCGCGAAGTCGCGCAACGCCGTAGCCTTGCCGGCGCGGTCGACGATCGGTCCGACGACCCGCCCGGTGAGCTTGCCGTCGACGATCTCCAGCTCGTTGGCGGCCACGTAGTCCAGCATCAGCTCCTCGGCCAACGGCTCGATGATCCCCCGGAAGCCACCGGAAACCACACCGCAGTGAAAACCCAAGCGCCGCAACGTCCGCAGCGTGGTCCGGGCGCCGGGCATCAGCTCCAGTTGCTCGGCGACCTCGTCGATCACGCTGGCGGGCAGGCCCGCCAGGGTTGCCACTCGCTGTTCGAGCGACTGCGCGAAGTCCAGCTCCCCCCGCATGGCCGCCTCGGTGATGGCGGCGACCTTGCCCTCGGCGCCCGCGCGGGCGGCCAGCATCTCGATGACCTCGCCCTGCACCAGCGTCGAGTCCACGTCGAACACGATCAGCCGCTTGGCCCGCCGCTCCAGGGTGTAATCCTCGACCGCCACGTCCACCCGCTCCTCGGCCGACACCTGGTTCAGCGTCGTCCGCAGCGCGGCGTCGGATCCCGGCGGCACCGAGACCCGCAGCTCGAGGCCGGTCACCGGGTAGTCGGAGACACCGCGGATGAGGTCGATGTTCACCCCCAGGCCGGCCACCGCCCGGGCCACCGCGCCGAACGCGCCGGCGGTGATGGGCCGGCCCAGCACGAAGATGGTGTGGGTCGAGGGGTCCCGGATGATCGGCACGTCGTCACTGCGCTCGATGCTGACGTCAAGGCCCACCCCGCGGATGGCCGACTCGACGTCACTGCGCAGGTCGGGGCCGTCGGCGACGTCGGCCGGACAGCACACCAGCACGCCCAGGGTCAGGCGATGCCGAATCACCACCTGTTCGACGTTGAGCAGCTCGACGCCGTGCCGGGAGAGCGCCTCAAACAGGGCCGACGTGACGCCCGGTTGATCCACTCCGGTGACGGTGATCAGCACCGACACCTTCGGTGGTGCATTCACCTGCGGCTACCGCCGCTACTGGTCAGGAGTCGAGCGATCGGCTTCGGTCCGCGGACCGAACCCCTTCGGGGATTCCAGCGCCGTGGCGTGGCGTCCCACGTGCGCCTCGGCGCGCAGCCGCTCCACCATGTGCGGGTAGTGCAGCTCGAAAGCCGGGCGCTCCGAACGGATTCGGGGCAACTCGGTGAAGTTGTGCCGAGGCGGCGGGCAGCTGGTCGCCCACTCCAGGGAGTTGCCGTAACCCCACGGGTCGTCGACGGTCACGACCTCGCCGTAGCGCCAGCTCTTGAAGACGTTCCAGACGAACGGGAACATCGACGCGCCCAGGATGAACGCACCGACCGTCGAGACGATGTTGTACGGCTGGAAGCCGTCCGAGGGCAGGTAGTCGGCGTAGCGACGCGGCATACCCATGTCACCCAGCCAGTGCTGCACCAGGAACGTGGTGTGGAAGCCGATGAACGTCAACCAGAAGTGCAGCTTGCCCAGCCGCTCGTCGAGCAGTCGGCCGGTCATCTTCGGGAACCAGAAGTAAACGCCGGCGAACGTGGCGAACACGATCGTGCCGAACAGCACGTAGTGGAAGTGCGCGACAACGAAGTAGGTGTCGGTGACGTGGAAGTCCAGCGGAGGGCTGGCCAGCATGACGCCGGTCAGGCCGCCCAGCAGGAAGGTCACCAGGAAGCCCACCGAGAACAGCATCGGGGTCTCGAAGGTGATCTGCCCCTTCCACATCGTGCCGATCCAGTTGAAGAACTTGATCCCGGTCGGCACCGCGATCAGATACGTCATGAACGAAAAGAACGGCAGCAGAACGGCTCCGGTGGCGAACATGTGGTGCGCCCACACCGCGACCGACAGCGCCGCGATCGAGAGCGTCGCGTAAACCAACGTGGTGTAGCCGAAGACGGGCTTGCGCGAGAACACCGGGATGATCTCGGTGATGATCCCGAAGAACGGCAGCGCGATGATGTACACCTCGGGATGGCCGAAGAACCAGAACAGGTGCTGCCACAGCAGGACCCCGCCGTTGGCCGCGTCGTAGACGTGGGCCCCCAGATGTCGATCGGCGGCCAGCCCGAACAGCGCGGCGGTCAGGATCGGGAACGCGATCAGGATCAGGATCGACGTCACCATGATGTTCCAGGTGAAGATCGGCATCCGGAACATCGTCATACCGGGCGCGCGCATGCACACCACGGTGGTGATCATGTTGACCGCGCCCAGGATGGTGCCCAGACCGGCGACGATCAGGCCGGTGATCCACAGGTCGCCGCCGGCGCCCGGAGAGTGGACGGCGTCGGAGAGCGGCGTGTAGGCCGTCCAGCCGAAGTCGGCCGCGCCACCGGGGACGATGAAGCCGGCCGACGCGGTCAGACCGCCGAAGAGGAAGAGCCAGAACGAGAAGGCGTTCAGCCGCGGGAACGCCACGTCGGGCGCGCCGATCTGCAGCGGCAGGACCAGGTTGGCGAACCCGAACACGACCGGCGTCGCATACAGCAGCAGCATGATCGTGCCGTGCATGGTGAACAGCTGGTTGTACTGCTCATTGGACAGGAACTGCAGCCCCGGAGCGGCCAGCTCGGTGCGCATCAACAGGGCCATCAGTCCGCCGATGAAGAAGAAGACGAAGCAGGTGACCGTGTACATGATGCCGATCATCTTGTGATCGGTGGTCGTGATCAGTTTGTAGACGAGGTTCCCTTTGGGACCGGTCCGGTCCGGGTACGGGCGAACGGCCTCGAGTTCTCCCAAGGGGGGCGCTTCGGCTGTCAACAGCTTCTCCAAACAGTTAGGACAGGGGCCCAAAAAACAGAGCTGACACGAATCTTAACCGTCGATCATGCCGACGTCAGGGCTGGTCCTACAAACTGTCGTAAACAGCTCGGCGGTGCGGCGTGTCGTTTCGGCCTGGCGGGCGCGGAGCCCGCGGATGTTAGCGTCTGACGCGTGCTTTTCGGCGTGACCAGAACCGCTTTCCTGCCGTCGGTCGCCGCGCTGGCGACGGCGGTCGCCGTCACGTGCGGCGGCTGCGGATCCGGCAAGCCCGCCACCTCGGCGACGACCCCCGCCCTGGTCACCCCCACCACGCAGATCGCCGGCGCCGGGGTGCTCGGCAACGACCGCCGGCCGGACGATTCGTGCGCGCGGGACGCCGCCGCGGCGGATCCCGGGCCGAAGACGCGACAGGCCCACAACGCGGCCGGCGTCACACCGGACGTGGTGCAGGTCCCGGCGGAGCCGCAGCGCATCGTGGTGCTCTCCGGCGACCAGCTGGACGCCCTGTGTGCGCTCGGCCTGCAGTCGCGGGTGGTCGCCGCCGCCCTGCCGGACGGCTCCCCGAGCCAGCCCGCCTACCTGGGCGCCGCGGTGCGCGGCGTGCCCGGCGTCGGGACCCGCAGCAATCCGGACCTCGCCGGGATCGCGGCACAACACCCCGACCTCATCCTGGGATCGCAGGGGTTGACGCCCAAGTTGTATCCGCAGCTCGCCGCGATCGCCCCCACGGTGTTCACCGCGGCGCCCGGCGCCGCGTGGCAGGACAACCTGCGTGGCGTGGGCGGCGCGACGTCGCGCGGCGGCGCGGTGGACGCGCTGCTCAACGGCTTTTCGCAGCGGGCGAGCGACATCGGCGCCAGGCATGACGCCTCCCATTTCCAGGCGTCCGTCGTGCAGCTGACCACCGACAAGATCCGCGTCTACGGCACCAACAACTTCCCGGCCAGCGTCCTCGGCGCGGTCGGGGTCGACCGGCCGGCCGCCCAACGGTTCACCGACAAGCCGTACATCGAGATCGGCGCCACCGATGACGACCTGGCCAAGAACCCGGACCTGTCCGCCGCCGACGCCGACGTCGTCTACGTGTCGTGTGCGTCACCGGCGGCCGCCCAGCGCGCCGCCACCGTGCTGGACAGCAATCCATGGCGCAAGCTGTCCGCCAATCACGACAACCGCGTCTACGTCGTCAACGACGAGGTCTGGCAGACCGGCGAGGGCCTGATCGCCGCCCGCGGCATCGTCGACGACCTGCGGCTGGTGAACGCCCCGATCAACTAGGGGCCACCGCCAAGTGGCCGCAAAATATTACCTTAGCTAAACTTCTTCAGGACGCATCGAAATCGAAGAGGGATAGCAATGAGCACTGTTTCGGCTTACGCCGCCGCGTCGGCAACCGAACCGTTGACCAAGACCACCATCACCCGCCGCGACCCCGGCCCGCACGACGTGGCGATAGACATCAAATTCGCCGGCATCTGCCACTCGGACATCCACACCGTCAGGGGCGAGTGGGGCGAGCCGCACTACCCGCTGGTCGTCGGCCACGAGATCGCCGGCGTAGTGACCGCCGTCGGCCCCGAAGTCACCAAGCACAAGGTCGGCGACCGCGTCGGCGTGGGCTGCATGGTGGGCTCGTGCCGCGAATGCCGCAGCTGCCGGGCCGGGCTCGAGCAGTACTGCGAACGGGGCATGATCGGCACCTACAACGCCATCGACCGGGACGGCACCGTCACGCAGGGCGGCTACAGCCAGGCGATCGTCGTCGACGAAAACTACGTCCTGCACATCCCCGACTCTCTGCCGCTGGACAAGGCGGCGCCGCTGCTGTGCGCCGGCATCACGCTGTTCTCGCCGCTGCGCCACTGGAAGGCCGGCGAGGGCACCCGGCTGGCGATCATCGGCCTGGGCGGGCTGGGACACATGGGCGTCAAACTGGGGGCCGCGATGGGCGCCCACGTGACCGTGTTGTCGCAGTCGCTGAAGAAGATGGAGGACGGGCTGCGCCTGGGCGCCAGCGAGTACTACGCCACCGCCGATCGCGAAACGTTCCGTAAGTTGCGCGGCAGCTTCGACCTGATCCTCAACACCGTCTCGGCCAACCTGAACCTGGCCGACTATCTGAAGCTGCTCGGCGTCGACGGCACCCTCGTCGAACTCGGCATCCCCGAACACCCCATGGAGGTGCCGGCGTTCGCACTCGCGTTGGCGCGCCGCAGCCTCTCCGGGTCGAACATCGGCGGGATCGCCGAAACCCAGGAGATGCTGGACTTCTGCGCCGAACACGATGTGACGCCCGAAATCGAGCTGATCGAGCCGGATTACATCAACGAGGCGTACGAGCGCGTGCTGGCGAGCGACGTTCGCTACCGCTTCGTCATCGACATCTCGAAGCTATGACGCGACCTCTGACGGCGTGCCGGGTGCGCAGTCACGGGCGATGACCTCGGCCGCCTCAGCGTGCTCGTCGTCGGGAACGACCTCGCTGACGTCGATGCCGGCCAGCGGCCATCCGGCGGCGGCCAACGTGGCGGCCACCCGGATGACATTTTCCTTGCCGGCGTCGAACTGCGTCATGTCCGAGATGAATTCGGCGATCTCGTCGCGATCGATCGGATGATCGATCGTCTCCGGTGACCCTTCCTTGGCGGTGATGTGGCGCACCACCTCGCGAATCTGGTCTTCGGTGAGCGGTGTGCTGCGGAGCAGGGCCATCAGTGGCACGCGGTCCGGGCCGGGAACGCCGTTCGGGTAGCCGACCTGCAGCCAGCGAATGACTGAACGGCAGAAGTGGTGGCGGTGATCCTTCTCAGCGGAGGCGGGTTTCGTCACCAGAACAGTGTCGGGCAGGGGCAGCACCGGCGCTAGCGAGCCGTCCCGGGATCCCCACTATTCACAAGCCGTTCATGGCCCGAACATCTGCACGTCGGGCACGGCGCCTGCGGTTCAAGACCAGGTTTTGTCGGCGGCCCTCCCTACGATCGAGTCGTGCTCACCGCACTCGTCGTGCTTCCACTCGCCTGCGGGCTGTTCGTCGGCGTGGTCGAGCACAGTCCCGGGATGGGGTTCCAGGCCTTCTACCTGATGGTGCTGCTCGAGGCGCTCGTCGGCTGGTCAACCAAGCGCCGATGGCCGCGCGGCGGGCGCGCCGACGCCACCCTGCGGGCGATCGACGCCATGGACGGCGTCGAGTTCGAGGGCTACGTGGCCGCCCGCCTGCGTCGGGCGGGCTGGCGGGTGACCTTGACCCCGCCGGTCGGGGACTACGGCGTCGACCTGATCGCCGAACAGGACGGCCACTCGGTGGCGGTCCAGTGCAAGCGCTACGGCAAATCGGTGGGTGTCGCGGCCGTCCAGCAGGTGGTTTCCGGCGCCCGCCACCATGGGTGCGCGCGGAGCATCGTGGTCAGCAATCAGGAATTCACCAGGGCCGCAAAGCAATTGGCGCACACCCATGGCTGCCAGCTGATCGGCCGCAAGGTTCTGCAGGCGTGGGTGCCGCCACCCGCGGGCAGCGCGAAGAACGTGGCGGGAAGAAAATCGGCCCAGCCGGTGTCTGAACAGTAGATCGGGCCGGCCCCAGTCCCTCCCCCCCGACGGTGCGGCCGGCCCGATTCTCAATCTTCTAGAAGTCCCAGTCCTCGTCCTCGGTGACGACGGCCTTGCCGATCACGTAGGACGAGCCCGACCCGGAGAAGAAGTCGTGGTTCTCGTCGGCGTTGGGCGACAGCGCCGACAGGATCGCCGGGTTCACGTCGGTCTCGTCCCGCGGGAACAACGCCTCGTAGCCCAGGTTCATCAGCGCCTTGTTGGCGTTGTAGCGCAGGAACTTCTTGACGTCCTCGGTCAGCCCCACCTCGTCGTAGAGGTCCTGGGTGTACTCAACCTCGTTGTCGTAGAGCTCGAACAGCAGCTCGTAGGTGTAGTCCTTGAGCTCGGCCCGCTTGGCCTCGTCGACCAGCGCCAGCCCACGCTGGTACTTGTAGCCGATGTAGTAGCCGTGCACGGCCTCGTCGCGGATGATCAGCCGGATCATGTCGGCGGTGTTGGTCAGCTTGGCCCGGCTCGACCAGTACATCGGCAGGTAGAAGCCGGAGTAGAACAGGAAGCTTTCGAGCAGCGTCGAGGCCACCTTGCGCTTGAGCGGCTCGTCGCCCTTGTAGTACTGCATGACGATCTCGGCCTTGCGCTGCAGGTTGGGGTTCTCCTCCGACCAGCGGAACGCGTCATCGATCTCGGCGGTCGAGCACAGCGTGGAAAAGATGTTGCTGTAGCTGCGGGCGTGCACCGACTCCATGAAGGCGATGTTGGTGTAGACGGCCTCCTCGTGCGGGGTCAGCGCGTCGGGGATGAGGCTGACCGCCCCGACGGTGCCCTGGATGGTGTCCAGCAGCGTCAACCCGGTGAACACCCGCATGGTCAGTTGCTTCTCGCCGGCCGTCAGCGTCGCCCACGACGGCAGGTCGTTGGACACCGGCACCTTCTCGGGCAACCAGAAGTTTCCGGTCAGCCGGTCCCAGACCTCGGCGTCCTTCTCGTCCTGCAGCCGGTTCCAGTTGATCGCCGAAACGCGGTCAATCAGCTTCATGTTTTCGGTCACCAGAACCCCACTTCACACGCCGTTTTGCCTGAGGGACGTCAGGCTCCAAACACTACCCCTGGGGTACGACAACGGGGTGGAACACAAGAAGTTGTGTTTTGCGTGTCGTGCCCGGGCGCCGCGTTCGATGTCACTTCCTCAAGTATTGCGCGATTGCCGGGCCATGCGAGGAGACGCTACCCAAGCGGCCGGTCTCGATGTACCATTTGGTACATGCTTACCGAAGACAGCATTGAGATCGACGCGCCACCGCAGCGGGTGTGGGATGTCTTCAGCGACGTCCAGCGCTGGCCCGAATGGACCGCCTCCGTGACGTCGCTGGTCGGCCGGGACGGGCCCGCGCTCGCAGTCGGCAGACGCTTCGCGATCAAGCAGCCCGGCATGGCGAAGCTGATCTGGAAGGTCACCGAGATCCACCCGGGCTCATCGTGGACGTGGGTCCAGCGCTCCCCCGGTGTGCTGGTGAGCGCCCGGCACGATGTCACCGCGCTGCCCGGCGGCCGCACCCTGGTACGTCAGCAACTGGATCAGCGCGGTGTGCTCGGCGCACTGGTCGGACGGCTGATGACCACCAAGACCAAGCGATTCCTCAAATTGGAGGCGCAAGGACTCAAGGCCCGGTCTGAGCAACTCAGCCGCGCCGATGGCGCGCACTGAAGATTCCGAACGGCGCCGGCAGCTGCTCGACGCACTCGTCACCGAGTTCGCGGCGGGCGGCGTGGGCGACCGATCGTTGCGGGACGTAGCCGCCGCGGTGGGCACCAGCCATCGAATGCTGCTGCACCACTTCGGGTCTCGCGAGGACATGCTGTTGGCTGTCGTCGAGGAAGTGGAGCGCCGCCAGATGGGCGCCCTGGCCGACCTACCCCGGACACCGGCCGAGGGCTTCGCCGCCATGTGGGCCGACGTCCGCCGACCCGAGCTTCGCCAAGCCGAACGCCTCTTCTTCGAGTGCTATGCCCGCGCCGCCCAGGGCGAAAGACCATTCGACCGAATGGTTCCCGGCGCGGTCGACGGGTGGCTCACGGAAATCGGGGCGCTGGACGGCGATTCGGACCCCGCGCTGGCCCGGCTCGGGCTCGCCGTGATCCGCGGCCTGCTGCTCGATCTCGCCGCCACCGACGACGACGCCGGCGTCGACGCCGCCGCGCAAGCTTTCGCCAGCCTGCTGCGCCGCTGAGCTACTCGGCTTTCGGCAGCACCGAGATGAGTGTGTCCACAAGCTCTTCGGCGTTGGTGTGCCACTTGTCCAAGTCCATGTGACCGCTCAAATCCAATCCCGTGATCCCGTGGGCACTGGTCAAGAGCAACGCCCCATAACGCCGGGCGTGCTCAGGACCCGTGATCCGGCCAATGATGTCGAGAAACAGATCCTGCGCGCGTTCGGCCACCCGCATCGCCTCCGTCGGATCTCCCGGCGGCGGGGTGAACATCAGCCGGTACAGATGCGGTCGCGCGCGGCCCAACTCGATCAGCGCGAGCAGACCCGAGCGCAGGGACTCCTCGGGCGGATCGTCGCTATCGACCAATGCCTGTAGCAAGTCACCCAATTCGCTCAGGGCGTCAGTGGCCAGGACCGCAAGCAGCGATTCCTTGTCGGCGAAGTGGCGATACGCCGCCGAGCGGGAAACCCCGGCCCGGGCGCCTACCTCGCGCAACGTGACGGCCTCGACGCCGCCGAGGTCGAGAAGCGCGCCGGCCGCCTCGAGCAGCGAGCGGCGCGTTGCCGCAGCCGTCTCCGCTCGTGTCGCCATCCGCCGAGCATAAGCGGAGACTTCAGTTGACACTGTCAACTGAACCAGTTAGGTTCAGTTGACAGTGTCAACTCAAAGGCTCGGATGCCGAATGGAGACCGTGATGACTTCCCCGCATTCCACCGACCGCAATCAGCTGATCGTCGTGACCGGCGCATCCACCGGCATGGGTGCCGCTACCGCGAGATTGTTGGCCCGCAATGGTTTTCATGTGCTCGCCGGTGTGCGTCGCGACGTCGACGCGGACGCGCTGCGGGCCGAGCGCATCGAACCGCACATCTTGGACATCACCGTCGAGTCGGACGTCGTCGCGATGGCCGATCGTGTCGCGAATGATCCACTGCGCCGCCCCCTTCGCGCGCTGGTCAACAACGCCGGGATCGCGATCAACGCGCCGGTCGAGACGCTGCCGATTGCGCAGTGGCGCAAGCAGTTCGAGGTCAACCTGTTCGGACACATCGCGATGACTCAGGCGCTGCTGCCGGCCCTGTTGGACGGCAAGGGCACCGTCGTGAACATAAGTTCCGTCGGCGGGAAGGTCGTCTTGCCGACGTACGGCGCATACGCCGGTTCGAAGTTCGCGCTCGAGGCGGTCAGCGACGCCCTGCGCCGCGAGGTCGGAGGTCTCGGGGTCAAGGTCGTCGTCGTCGAACCCGGCGCGGTCAAGACCGAAATGGCCGAGCGGGGAATCGCCACCGCGGAGGCCCTGATGGCCGACATGTCCCCTGCCCAGCTCGCACGCTACGACGCGCTCGCAGCGGCCGTCACCGCCCAAGCCCGATCGTTCGGCGAGGACGGCGTCCCGGCCGAACACGCCGCCGAGGTGATCGTGAAGGCGGCGACCGCGTCTCGCCCCCGGACCCGCTACACCATCGGGCGCGACGCCGCGATCCTCACGCGGGTCAGCCGTGTCGTGTCCGACCGGGTGCTGGATCGCATCGTGCGCCTTAGCCTTCGCTCATTCGCGAAGGGGTCGGAGTCAAGCGAACGGCGCAGCGCCGCAACCACCTCGGCCGGCGCCTAGCCGGTCGGACGGGTTCGCCGATCAGCCGGAGGTGTGGACGATCAGGACGTCGGTCTTGGCCCTGCGGGAGACTTCTGACGGGACCGATCCCAGTAGCCGCCCCGCGACGCTGCTGAGGCCGACGTTGCCGACAACCAGCAGGTCGGCATCGACCTCCTCGGCGAGCTGCACCAGCGCGTTGATGGGGGGACCGACGATGGCCCTCTCCTCCACGTTCTTGGCCCCGGCCTGGTGCGCCCGCTCCCTGGCGTTCTGCAAAATCGCGTAGAACGGGGCGTGTCCCAGCGTCCGGTAGTCCTGACCGTGGTCACTCCCCGGCGGGATGGCGTAGCGGCCGCGTTCCTCGGGAACCGGGAGATGCGCCGTCGCGACGATCAATGTCGCGCCGTGATCCGCGGCCGTCGCGGCGGCGCGCTCCACCGCACGGAGCGACGACTCCGAGCCATCGGTGCCGACCACAACGATCTGATAAGCGCACATTCCTCACTGAGTGTAGGCCCTGGACGCGCTCCCCGGCAGTCGTCGCGCGACCACCGCGGCTCAGCCCTGTGCGGCCGCCGCGACGCGCTTGGCGCCCGACCCGTTGCCGAAGAACTCGTACTCCTCGGGCTTGACCGAGCGCGTCTCCCGCCAGTACTCCCAGGTGTAGCCGCCCCACAGCACTGTGTTCTTGCCGTGCTCGTCGAGGTACCAGCTGGCGCAGCCACCGCTGTTCCACACCGACGGTCCCAGCCGGCGCTGCAACTCGTCGTTGAAGGCGTCCTGGGCGGCGCGCGTGGGCGCGAGTGCCTGCACGCCCAGCTTGTCGCAGGTCTTGATCGCGCTGGCGACGTAGCGGATCTGGGACTCGATCATGAACACCACCGAGTTGTGCCCCAGGCCGGTGTTCGGTCCCAGCAGGAAGAACAGGTTGGGCATGTCGGCGACGGTGATGCCGCGGTGGGCGGCGATGCCCTCCCGGTTCCAGCGGTCCACCAGGTCCTCACCGTTGTGGCCCTTGATCTGCACGTAGGTGTAGGAGTCGGTGACGTGGAACCCGGTGCCGTAGACGATCACGTCGACGTCGCGCTCCGTGCCGTCGGCGGTGACGATCCCGGTGGGCGTGATCCGCGCGATGTGGTCGGTGATGAGCTCGGTCTTCGGGTCGGCGACCGCGCGATAGTACGTGGAGGAGTTCAGGATTCGCTTACAACCGATGCGATAGTGCGGGGTCAGTTTGCGGCGCAGTTCGCGGTCCTTGACCGACCGGCGGATGTTGTATTTGACGTAGGCCTCGATGAACTTCAGCGCGTTGGGACGCTTGGTCATGCCGATCGCCAGCGCCTCCTGGCCCCAGTAGATCGCGAGACGCGTCATTGCCCGCAGGCCGGGGACGTTCGCCATGGCCCGGCGCAGCGCCACCGGAATCTCGGGGTTGGAGCGCGGCACCACCCACGGCGGGGTGCGTTGGTAGAGCTGAAGTTCGGCGACCTGCCCGACGATCTCCGGCACGATCTGGATCGCGCTGGCGCCGGTGCCGATCATCGCCACCCGCTTACCGGTCAGGTCGACGCTGTGATCCCACTCCGCGGAATGGAAAGCGGGACCGCGGAATTCGTCGCGCCCCTCGATGTCGGGCAGGGACGGGATGTGCAGCGCGCCCGCGCCCGAGATCAGGAACTGCCCGACGAATTCGCGGCCGTCCTCGGTGAAGACGTGCCAGCGTTGCTCGTCGTCGTCCCAGTGCGCCCGATCGACAAGCGAATTGAACTCGATGTAGCGGCGCAGGCCGTATTTCTCGGTGACGCCCTTGAGGTAGTCCCAGATCTCGGGCTGGTAGGAGAACGGGTTGCGCCAGTCGGGCTTGGGCTCGAACGAGAACGAGTACAGGTGCGAGGGGATGTCGCAGGCGCACCCGGGGTAGCTGTTGTCGCGCCAGGTGCCGCCGACGTCGCCGAACTTTTCCAGAATGACGAAGTCCACACCCTGCTGCTGCAGCCGGATCGCCATTCCCAGGCCGGAGAACCCGGTCCCGATGATGATGGCGCGGGTGTGCACGGGCTGGTGTGCGGATGTCGGTTCGGCGTGTGTCACAACGTCGGTCACGGTGGATCGATCTCCCTGCTAGAAATACCCGGTACCCAGGGTATCGAATGGCACGAGTGTCGACGATCGCTGCGGCGATGTCAACGTGCTTAGGACCTCAGCTGGCCGCGGGGTTGCTGGGCACCACGCTGTGCACCGGCTGATCCGGGTTCATCGCGATGCCGAGCACCTCCGCGGTGCCGACGATGACCCCGACCATGATCGTCGTCAGGTGCGCGACGAACTGGTCGCGCGGCATGCGCCGCGCGCTTTGCGGGTCGGGGCCCAGCCACCATTCGGTGGCCGAGGCGGCCGAGCCGAAGGCCGCGTGCGCGGCCAGCTCGAACGCCGCATGGTCGAGTTCCATTTCGCGCAGCTCGTTGTCGAAGAGATCCGCCATCTCCAGCGTGATGCCGCGGCCCTCGTTGAGGGTCTGCGGGCTGGCGGCCGAGCGGCCCTGGATGAAGACCCGCAGCACGTTGGGGTGCAGATCGACGAGGTTGACGTACTCGTCGACCGCGCGCCGGATCACCTCACGCGCCGAGTCGGTTTTCAGGTCGATGGCCGGGAAGATCGCCGCCCAGAGCATGTCGCGCAGCCGTTCCCCGATGGCCTGGAACAGGTCGGACTTGTCGTGGAAATGACGGTAGATCTTCGGCTTGGCCGTGCCGGCCTCCTCGGCGATCTCCCGCACGCTCAGCTCGGGGCCCAGGCGGTCGATGGCGCGAAAGGCCGCATCCACGATCTCGCCGCGCACCTTCTTGCGGTGTTCGCGCCAACGCTCGCTGCGCGCGTCGACCTTCGCCCCGGGCGGCTTGACGCTGGGGTGGGGTGGTCGGGAGGGTCGAGGCATTCTCACCACGTCATGCACCATACCCCCCGGGCCGGCCGTCGAGCCCCTGACCTGGGCAGACCAGGCGGCCGGAGCCCCGACCCGGCGGTCAGAGCATGCAGGACACGCAGCCCTCGACCTCGGTTCCCTCCAAGGCCATCTGCCGCAGCCGGATGTAGTAGAGCGTCTTGATTCCCTTGCGCCAGGCGTAGATCTGCGCCTTGTTCACGTCGCGGGTGGTGGCGGTGTCCTTGAAGAACAGCGTCAGGCTCAGCCCCTGGTCGACGTGCTGGGTGGCGGCGGCGTAGGTGTCGATGACCTTCTCGTAGCCGATCTCGTAGGCGTCCTGGAAGTACTCCAGGTTGTCGTTGGTCATGTAGGGCGCCGGGTAATAGACGCGGCCGATCTTGCCTTCCTTGCGGATCTCCACCTTGCTGGCGATCGGGTGGATCGAGCTGGTCGAGTGGTTGATGTAGGAGATCGACCCTGTCGGCGGGACGGCCTGCAGGTTCTGGTTGTAGATGCCGTGCGCCTGCACCGACTCCTTCAGCCGCTTCCAGTCGTCCTGGGTGGGGATGCGAATGTCCGCGTCGGCGAACAGCTGACGCACCTTGTCGGTCTGCGGCTCCCACACCTGCTCGGTGTACTTGTCGAAGAACTCGCCCGAGGCGTACTTCGACCGCTCGAAACCGCCGAACGCCGTGCCCCGTTCGATGGCGATGCGGTTCGACGCCCGCAGCGCGTGGTAGAGCACCGTGTAGAAGTAGATGTTGGTGAAGTCGATGCCTTCCTCGGAGCCGTAGAAGATCCGCTCCCGGGCGAGGTAGCCGTGCAGGTTCATCTGCCCCAGCCCGATCGCGTGAGACTCGTTGTTGCCCTGCTCGATCGACGGCACCGACGTGATGTGCGTCTGGTCGCTCACCGCGGTCAGCGCTCGGATCGCCACCTCGATCGTCTGCGCGAAGTCCGGCGAATCCATCGCCTTGGCGATGTTCAGCGAGCCGAGGTTGCACGAAATGTCTTTGCCCACCTTGGAATACGACAGATCGTCGTTGAACTCAGACGGCGTGGACACCTGCAGGATCTCCGAGCACAGGTTCGAGTGGGTGATCTTGCCCTCGATCGGGTTGGCCCGGTTCACCGTGTCCTCGAACATGATGTAGGGGTAACCGGACTCGAACTGCAGCTCGGCCAGCGTCTGGAAGAATTCCCGCGCCTTGATCTTCGTCTTGCGGATGCGCGCGTCGTCGACCATCTCGTAGTACTTCTCGGTCACCGAGATGTCGGCAAACGGCACGCCGTAGACCCGCTCGACGTCGTACGGCGAGAACAGGTACATGTCCTCGTTCTTCTTGGCCAGCTCGAAGGTGATGTCGGGGATCACCACGCCGAGGCTGAGCGTCTTGATCCGGATCTTCTCGTCGGCGTTCTCCCGCTTGGTGTCCAGGAAACGGTAGATGTCGGGGTGATGCGCATGCAGGTACACCGCGCCGGCGCCCTGGCGCGCACCCAGCTGATTGGCGTAGGAGAACGAGTCCTCGAGCAACTTCATGATCGGGATGACGCCCGAGGACTGGTTCTCGATGTTCTTGATCGGCGCGCCGTGCTCGCGAATGTTGGTCAGCAGCAACGCAACCCCGCCGCCACGCTTGGACAGCTGCAGCGCGGAGTTGATCGATCGCCCGATCGACTCCATGTTGTCCTCGATGCGCAGCAGAAAGCAGCTCACCGGCTCGCCGCGCTGCTTCTTGCCCGAGTTCAAAAACGTCGGGGTGGCCGGCTGAAACCGGCCGTCGATGATCTCGTCCACCAGCTTCTCGGCCAGGGCCGTGTCACCGGCCGCAAGGGTGAGCGAGACCATGACGACGCGGTCCTCGAAGCGCTCCAGGTAGCGCTTCCCGTCGAACGTCTTCAGCGTGTAGGAGGTGTAGTACTTGAACGCGCCCAGGAACGTCGGGAAGCGGAACTTCTTGGCGTAGGCGCGGTCCAGCAGCGACTTGACGAAGTTGCGCGAGTACTGGTCGAGAACCTCACGCTCGTAATAGTTCTCGCGGATCAGGTAGTCGATCTTCTCGTCCTGATTGTGGAAGAAGACGGTGTTCTGGTTGACGTGCTGCAAGAAGTACTCGCGCGCGGCCAACACGTCCTTGTCGAACTGAATCTTGCCGTCCGCGTCGTACAGATTCAGCATCGCGTTCAGCGCGTGGTAGTCCGTCTCACCGGGCAACGCGTGCGCGCCGGACGTTACAGGCTCTGCAGTGACGGTTGGTGGCACGTCTGTTCCTTCCAGAATTCTTCCAAGCCCGCGCGGACGGCTTCCACGTCGTCCGGGGTTCCCATCAGTTCGAAGCGGTAGAGGTACGGAACGCCGCATTTGCGGGAGATCACGTTGCCCGCATAGGCGAATTCGGCACCGAAGTTGTTGTTGCCCGCGGCGATGACACCGCGGATCAACGACCGGTTCTGCTCGTTGTTCAGGAATGCGATGACCTGCTTGGGGACATAGCCACCGGCATTGAGGTCCGGGGTGGCCCGGCCGCCGCCGTAGGTGGGCAGGATCAGCACGTACGGCTCGTCGACCTCGATGCGCCCATGCAGCGGTATCCGTGTGGCGGGAACACCCAGCTTCTCCACGAAGCGATGGGTGTTCTCCGACACCGAGGAGAAATAGACCAGTGGCGATCGCAAGCGCGGCGCACCCGGGCGAAGCGGGTCGCCACTCATCCAGCCTGGGTTGCGCGAGTGCACCGCAACCTCCTTCTTACCTAACGTCCGGCTAAGCGCTGAGAGCCGATTCCGCGAGCGCCTTGATGCGGTCCGGCCGGAAGCCCGACCAGTGGTCGTTGCCCGCCACCACCACGGGGGCCTGCAGATAACCCAATGCCATCACGTAGTCACGCGCCTCGTTGTCGAGCGTGATGTCGACCTTCTCGTAGCCGACGCCCTGCTTGTCCAGGGCCTTGAACGTGGCGCTGCACTGCACGCATGCCGGCTTGGTGTACACGGTGATGCTCATGGAAGCCGCTCCTTTGCGGAAGGTGGGACTTGTAACGGACTGGCAACTACTCGGGTACTGCAACAAACGCTGTCTTCGCTGTGTTTCAGCGGCCCGTCAAGCCCCCACGTTCCCGTCCTGCGGCCGTCGGGGTCGAATGACCTGTGTGCCGATTTCGGGTGGTGAACCAGGGCCCGGTCGGCCTGGTGAACCTGGGATCTGCCGGTGCTCGAAACACTACACCTAGTGGCTGACAAGATGTCGAGATACAACATGTTCGGAATAACAATTCTGAAATTCGCTGGTCGTAAGGCGTCCCCGGCGGACACGCCCGGCGTGTCGCAGGTCACAATCTTCCTCGAAGCCGCGCATGCGAATCGTTGTATCACCGACCACCGACAAGCCCCGTCAACGCGGACCGATGCCGCCCCGGGCCAGGCCGTCCGGGCGACCACTAGCAAAGCCGCCAGCGAGGGCTGGCGGCTTCGGCTATCCGATTGCGGCAACCCTGCTGGTCGCCCGGCGATCGGCTTGTTGACTTCTGCCAATCAGGCGACTTCGGCGGCCAGCTTCCCCAGGGCATCGCGCACGTTGTCCGAGAGCTCGCCGTGCTCCGCGGGGGCCTTGCCCTCGAGCGTTTTGAACGGCACCGAGAGCTTGATCGACTCGACCACGCGGGCGCCGGCGATGCCGAACGACTTACGGGTTTCGTCGTGGGCCCATACGCCGCCGTACTGGCCGAAGGACCCCCCGATGACCGCCAGCGGCTTGCCCTTCAGCGCGCCGTTGCCGAACGGGCGGGACAGCCAGTCGATCGCGTTCTTGATGACGGCCGGGATGCTGCCGTTGTATTCCGGCGTGACCACCAGGGCGGCGTCGGCGTCGGCCGCCGTGGTGCGCAGCGCGGCCACCGGGGCCAGCGGCGGCGCGTCAGTGTTCATCGCGTCGTCGATCTCCTCGTTGTAGAACGGCAGCTCCGCCAGCCCTTCGAACACCGTCACGCTGACGCCTTCGGGGGCGATGTCGGCCGCCAGTTCGGCGATCTGACGATTGATCGACGCCGTGCGCAGGCTCCCCACTAACGCCAAGACCTTGATGTTGTCTGCCACCGTTCTGTATCCCTTCATTCGTTGGTCTCCATCCTCGCACACAACCGGACTACAGTCCGGTTCTATTCCCGCCGCGTTAAAGTACAGGGATGAGCAGTGTCGAGCGGTTGGGCGAACTGCCCGTCTACCAACTCCAGGCGGCCCAGCCGGAGCGGGGCGACGCGGCACGCAACCGCGCCCTCCTGTTGGACGCGGCCCGCAGGCTGATCGCCGAACGCGGCGCGGACGCGGTCACCATGGACGACGTCGCGGCCGCCGCCGGCGTCGGCAAGGGCACGTTGTTTCGCCGGTTCGGCAGCCGCGCCGGCCTGATGATGGTGCTGCTCGACGAGGACGAGCGAGCCAGCCAGCAGGCCTTCCTGTTCGGCCCGCCTCCCCTGGGACCCGACGCCCCACCGATAGACCGACTGGTGGCGTTCGGCCGGGAGCGCATCGGTTTCGCGCACGCCCATCGCGAACTGCTGTCGGAGGCCCACCGCGATCCGCAAACTCGCTACAGCGCGCCCGTCCTCGTGCACCACACCCACATCCGGGTGTTGCTCGAGGCGGCACACTCCACCGGCGACCTCGACGCTCAGACCGATGCCCTGCTGGCCCTCCTCCACGTGAACTATGTCGAGCACCAGCTCAACGAGCGCGGCCACACCCTGGAGACGTTGGGCGACGCATGGGAAAGCGTGGCGCGCAAGCTTTGTGGGCGATAGCGGAATGACCGGGCCGCCGGCACCGCTCTGGGTCCTGCACGTCGACCTCGATCAGTTTCTGGCGTCGGTCGAGTTGCGCCGCCATCCCGAGCTGGTCGGGCTGCCGGTCATCGTCGGCGGCAGCGGCGACCCGACCGAACCGCGCAAGGTGGTCACCTGCGCCTCCTATGAGGCCCGGGAATTCGGCGTCCGCGCCGGCATGCCGTTGCGGACGGCCGCGCGCCGCTGCCCCGAGGCGACGTTCCTGCCGTCGGATGCCGCCGCCTACGACGCGGCCTCCGAACAGGTGATGGCGTTGCTGCGCGACCTGGGGCACCCGGTCGAGGTGTGGGGTTGGGACGAGGCGTACGTCGGGGTGGCGGGGGCCGACCCGATCGGGGTCGCCGAAGAGATCCGGACCGTCATCGCGTCGGAAACCGGGCTGTCGTGTTCGGTGGGGATCAGCGACAACAAGCAGCGCGCCAAGGTCGCGACCGGCTTCGCCAAACCGGCGGGCATCTTCACGCTCACCGACGCGAACTGGATGACCGTGATGGCGGACCGTCCGGTCGACGCCTTGTGGGGCGTGGGCCCGAAGACGACGAAAAAGCTTGCGGCGCTGGGGATAACGACGGTCTGGGAGCTCGCACACAGCGATGCCGAGTTGTTGACGTCCGCGTTCGGCCCACGCACCGGACTGTGGCTGCTCCTGCTGGCCAAGGGTGGCGGTGACGCGCAAGTCAGCGCCGAGCCGTGGGTCCCGCGCTCGCGCAGCCACGTCGTCACCTTCCCGCGCGACCTCACCGACCGCTCCGAAATGGATTCTGCCGTAACGCAATTGGCCGAACAGGCGTTGGCGGACGTCCTCGCCTCCGGCCGCATCGTGACCCGCGTCGCGGTCACCGTGCGAACCGCGACGTTCTACACCCGCACCAAGATCCGCAAGCTGGAAGCACCGACCACCGGTCGCGACACCATCGTGGCGGCGGCGCTGCGCGTGCTGGACCTATTCGAGCTCGACCGCCCGGTTCGGCTGCTCGGGGTGCGCCTCGAACTGGCCATGGGAGACTAGCGGTGCGGGGGCGGGCCGCAGCGCGCGGGTGAACACCACATTGACCTGACGCATGGCCACGCTGTAGGGCCACCAGGCCAGTCGTTTGAACGCGTACAGCGCCCGGATGTCCGGCGACGTATAGATCAGGTAGCGGTTTTTGGCGACGCCCGCCAAGATCTTCGCGGCCGCCTTCTCCGGCGAGACGGCGTGGCCGCTGAAGCGGTTCACCCAGCGCGCGACCTTGGGGTCTTCGCGGTCCACGCCGGCGATCTCGACGGTTTGGACCAGCGGGGTGTTGACCGCGCCCGGCACCACGACCGACACGCCGATGCGGTGCCGGGCCAGGTCGAAGCGCAGCACCTCCGACAGCCCGCGCAGTCCGTATTTGCTTGCGCTGTAAGCGGCATGCCACGGTAGCGCAACCAAACCGGCCGCCGACGACACGTTGACCAGGTGCCCGCCGTTGCGGGCCGCCACCATCGGCGGGACGAACGTCTCGATGACGTGGATCGGACCCATCAGGTTGATCGCGATCATCTTGCTCCACTGATCGTGGCTCAGCCGGTCGACGGTGCCCCAGGCGGAGACTCCGGCGATGTTGAGCACGACGTCCATGCTCGGGTGGTCGCGATGGATGTCGGCGGCGAACGACGCCACCGCGTCGTAGTCCGCGATGTCGAGGGCCCGGTGCGCGGGCACTTCCGCGCCCAGGGCGCGCGCGTCGACCACGGTCTGCTCGAGCCCGTCGCGGTCCCGGTCGGTCAGATAGAGCTCGGCGCCGTCGGCGGCCAGCCGCAACGCGGTGGCACGGCCGATGCCGCTGGCCGCGCCGGTGACCAGACACCGTTTGCCTGCGAAGTACCCCTGCTGCCCCATTGCGGTGACGATACCGGCGGTAGCGCCCTACGGACGCCCGCCCCAGAGCGCGTGCAGCCACAACCGCTCGAGCACGTGCACGCGGCGGTCGAGATCGCTGTCGCGGCCGGCCAGGATCGGATCGCCGGTCAGCATCAGCGCGGTGGTACCGGCCAGGGTGCGGATCAGGGTGGGCAGGTCGTCGCTGATCGGGTGGGCGGTCCCCGCCTTCATCTCGGCCTCCACGATCGCGACGATCTGGCCCAGCACGGCGTCGAACTGCCGATCCATCAGGTTGCGGATCTCGACGTCGGTGTTGCGCGCCTCGTTGCAGGCGGTCATCACCGGGTCGTTGTGCGCGTAGACGGCCGCCGCGCTGCCGACCATGCGTTTGGCGAACTGCTCGGGGGACTCCCCCGGCTCCCGCGGCGCGAAATCCTGGGTGAGTTCTTCGAGTTCCTCGGCGGCCTCGGCCATCAACTGGGCGAGAACGGCGTACTTGGAATCGAAATAGAAGTAGAAGCCGGACCGCGCCACCCCCGCCCGCACACTGATGCTGCTGACCGACAGCTCAGCGAATGGCTTCTCCTGCAGCAGTTCCCGCACCGCCTGCAGGATCGCCTGGCGCTGCTTGTCGCCGCGCCGTTGCCCGCCCGGTTCCGGGGTGGCGGGGTGGCTGCTCATTCCCCGACCTTGCACCACGCCGGGAAAAAAGCAAACTTGACAGCCGTCAAGTTTTTTCCGAAGGTTATTAGACAGTGACGGCTGTCACCTCGGAGGGAACGCGCAAAGGAGCGTCTATGACCGCCACCATCAGCACCCCGCAATACCTGTTGGACCAGGCGCGGCGCCGGTTCACCCCATCGGTCAACAACTTTCCCGGCATGGGCGTCGCGGAGCGCAAGCTGCGCACCGTCCAGTTCCCCGAACACGTGTTGGCCCAGCCGCCGCCGGGCAGCGGGCTCAAACCGGTGGTGGGTGACGCGGGGCTGCCGGTGATCGGGCACCTCATCGAGATGCTGCGCGGCGGCCCGGATTACCTGATGTTCCTGTACCAGACCAAAGGGCCGCTCGTCTTCGGCGACTCTCCCCTCCTGCCGTTCGTCGCGGCGCTGGGCCCCGACGCCGCCCAGGAGCTCTACTCGAACCGCAATAAGGACTACTCCCAGCAGGGCTGGACCCCGGTGATCGGCGCCTTCTTCAAGCGCGGCCTGATGCTGCTTGACTTCGAAGAGCACCTGTTCCACCGGCGAATCATGCAGGAGGCGTTCATCCGCTCCCGGCTCGCCGGTTACGTCGAGCACATGGACAGGGTGGTGTCGCAGGTCACCGCCGACGACTGGGTGATCGACGACCCGCGCTTCCTGCTCTACCCGGCGATGAAGGAGCTCACCCTCGACATCGCGTCGATGGTGTTCATGGGCCACGAGCCCGGCACCGATCGTGAGCTGGTGACCAAGGTGAACAGGGCGTTCACCATGACCGTCCGGGCCGGCAATGCGATCATTCGCAACCCGGTGCCGCCGTTCACGTGGTGGCGCGGAGTCCGGGCCCGACAACTGCTGGAGAACTACTTCGACGAACGAGTCAAGGAGCGCCGCGGCAAGGACGGCAGCGACCTGCTGACCGTGTTGTGCCAGACCGAGGACGAAGACGGCAACCGCTTCTCCGACGAGGACATCGTCAACCACATGATCTTCTTGATGATGGCCGCGCACGACACGTCCACCACCACCGCGACGAACATGGCTTACCAGCTCGCCGCGAATCCGCAGTGGCAGCAGCGCTGCCGCGACGAGTCCGACCGCCTCGGGGATGGACCGCTCGACATCGAATCGCTGGAGAAGCTGGAATCGCTGGATCTGGTGATGAACGAGTCGATCCGGCTGGTGACCCCGGTGCAGTGGGCCATGCGCCGGACGGTGCGCGACACCGAACTGCTGGGCCACTACCTACCGAAGGGCACCAACGTCACCGCGTTTCCGGGGGTGAACCACCTGCTACCCGAGATCTGGACCGACCCGTTGAAGTTCGACCCGGAACGGTTCACCGAGCCGCGCAACGAACACAAGCGGCACCGGTACGCGTGGACTCCGTTCGGCGGCGGCGCGCACAAGTGCATCGGCATGGTTTTCGGCCAGTTGGAGGTCAAGACGATCATGCATCGGCTGCTGCGTCGCTACCGGCTCGAGCTGCCCCGGCCGGGCTACGAGTCGAAGTGGGACTACCGCACCATCCCCATCCCGATGGACGGCATGCCGATCGTGCTGCGCCCCCTGTAGGCCTCAGGCGAGCAGGCGGTTAGCGCAGGCGACCACCGCACGCAGCGCCGACTGCGTCGAATCGTCCGACCAGCCCATCGCCCATTCGGCGCGGGCCCCGTTGCTCCCGCAGACAAACGTGACCGTGCGGCCGCCGGAGCCCAGCTGATGAAACTTGACGATCTCCACCGGGATTCCGTGATCGTGCAGCATCGCGCTCAACGCCGCGATCGGGCCGCTGCCGCCGGCGGTCGAGGTGCTGATGCGGTCACCGACGGCGATCACGGCCCGGAAGTTGCGGGCCTGCGGCCCCGGCCGCCTCTCGGTGTCGGTGCAGGCCCAGCTGCCCAGCCGGACGGGCCCGCCCGCGTGGGCGTAGGTCGCGACGAAATCATCCCAGGACATCGCGCCCGCCTGCTCCCGCAGGCCGCGGGGCAGCGGGGCGCCGAACTCCCGGGCGAACACCGCCGTGGCGGGGGCCGGAGTACTGGATTGAGCGAGCCGCTCGGGAATGGTCATGGTGCCGGTCTTCTTCGGTCGAAAGGAGTGACCGACGGCAGTAGCTTCCGACCCACAGCGGGGGGTCGGTCTGGGTCAGACCCCGCTGCGGGCGCTAGCTACTACGGCTCGATCGAGAAGACGCACGAGCGCAGACTTTAGCCCTACACGGCCCTGACGTGCAAGTTCCGCCTCGGGTCATAACGCGGCGACCCGTCGCGAAATTCTTAAGAAATTTTGGTTTACGTGTGTGCAACAGGGGGTATGAGGCGAGGGCAACAGTCGTTCAACGGCTGTGCAACAACCCCTCGAAGGAATGATGAAAGAAGGCTCATCATGAAGGCAAAGAGCATCAGGAAATCTCTTAAATCAGCCACCGTGGCCGTCGGGTTGGCCGCGGTGTTATTACTCCCGACTGGATGTGCTTCCTCAGCGGCCGGCAGCGGTGGACTGCTCGGCGGCACGGTCGGCGGCGGTAGTGGCGGTATTTTGGGTACGGTCGGCGGGATTGTCGGCGGCCTCTAACTGATTTTCAGGCGGCCCTCGGGAAGCGATTCCCGGGGGCCGCTTGCGTCACCCGGTCGGCCCGGCCGACGGCTCGAACCGCAGATACGCCTGAATGGTCGTACCGCTGGGCGTCGTATGCGTGCGCACCAGGTCCGAGATGGCGTTGACCAGATAAAGTCCCCGGCTGGCGGGCCCGCACGGCCCCGGGTCCAGCCGGCCTACCAGCGGATCCTCGAAGCACCCGGTGTCGCGCGCCTCGCAGACCAGGTATCCGTCGTCTCGCCAGAAGGCGAGCTGACAGGCTCCGTCGGTGTACATCAAGCTGTTGCTGGCCAGCTCGGTGGCGACCAGTTGCAGATCTTCGATTCCGTCCTGCGACAAGCCAATCCATCCGGCGTAGTTGACGGCGAAGGACCGTGCGGGACTGAGGTCCGCCGACTTGCTCACCGTGTAGGTGACGGCCCCCGGCTTGGCGGGCAGCGGCCGGTTGCAGCGCTGCAAGGCGGCATCGGGCGCGTAGTCGGCGCTGCGCTGCAGGGCGCCGCCCCGCCACAGCAGAGGGTGTGTCGCCCGCACGTCCGCGAGCACATCGTCGTCGAGCCGGCTTCCGTCGTAGAGGCACAGCCCGGTCACCTGGTAGCCGTCCATGGCCCCGTTGACCAGCGCCTCGTGCTCCACGCAGGCGACCAACTCTTCCTCGGTGCGGCCGGGCCAGGCGAGTTGACTGACGATGCGCACCCGCCGGTCGGGGTGGTCATCGACGAAAGACCCCTCCATGGCCATGAATCGGCTCGGGTTGCGCCCCGCCTCGGTGATGTCGAGCAGTTGGAGATCGCCCGGCAGCTCGCCCGGGCCGAGCGCGTCGTGCAGCAAGACCAACTTGTCGGACGGCACCGCAACCAGTACCGCCTCGTCCATCGCCAACCCGTCGCTGACGAAGCGGGTGACGAAATCCAGGTACTCCTGCTGGGATTGGTAGATGAGTGCGGAGTGGACGAAGCCGAGCTGGCCAATTTCGGTGCCCGTCGTCACTCCAGGACTCTCGCTTTCGATCACTGAATGCCAACCCCCTGCTGGACCGGCCGTTAAGTTCTCCCTCCCCAGTACCCGCGGCGGGCCTTCGCTATACCGAGCTGCAGATCACATCTGAGAACTCAGTATTCGCTAAAGCCACCAGGAGGCGGCCGCGTCCAGATGACGGCGCACGCGGTAGCGGGCCAGGCTCTCGTCACCGGCCTCGATCGCGTCGGCAATCCGCTGGTGAGCGTGGTGAACGGCCAGGACGTCCGCCCAGGTCGGCGGCGCCTGCCCGGTGCTGGACCAGTGCCGCCGGAACAACTCGACGATGATGCGCAGAAACAGGTCGAGCAGCGTGTTGCCGGCCAGCTGGGCCAGTCCGACGTGAAACCGGAACTCCTCCGCCGAGGCGTCCGCCACATCGCCGGGCGTTTCCTCGACGTCGGACCGATGCGCGGCCACAAAGGCGGCCACTTCCGGTTCGCCGCACCGCTTGACGACCTTGGCGACGTTGTCGATCTCGATGGCGTCCCGGACGCAACGGAGGTCTTCGCGACTCGGGTCGCGGTACTGCAGGTATAAGGCAATGGTGTCGATGCTGGCCTGCGCCCGGGGCCTGGCGATGACGAGGCCGCCACCGGGCCCGCGGCGCATGTGCGCGATCGAGTGATATTCGAGCAGCCGCACCGCTTCCCGGAGCACCGCGCGGCTCACCCGGTACCGCTCGAGAAGGGCCGTTTCGGTGCCGAAGACGGATCCGACCTGCCAGCCGCTGGCGGCGATGTCGTCGCCGATCGTGGCCGCCAGCATCTCCGCCAGCTTGCCGCGGGGCACCTCGATGTTGAGCGGCCGCGGCTTGCGCCGCCGGCTCGGGGCGCCGGGGTGGTGGTGCTGTAGCCACGCGGTCACGGCCTCGACGT
>NZ_LZIX01000230.1:0-42511 GCF_001666955.1 Mycobacterium sp. E735
CTGCACGTTCCACGGCCATCGCCGGCTGTCGCCGGACGAGGTCGCCCGATACCTGTTCCGGCGCGTCGTGTCGTGGGGGCGCAGCTCGAACGTTTTTCTTCGCAACGGCGCCCGCCTGTACCTCGACGTGGGCAGCCACCCCGAGTACGCGACGGCCGAGTGCGACAGCCTGGTGCAGCTGGTCACCCACGACCGGGCCGGCGAATGGGTGCTGGAAGACCTGCTGATCGACGCTGAGCAGCGGCTGGCCGACGAGGGCATCGGTGGCGACATCTACCTGTTCAAGAACAACACCGACTCGGCGGGCAACTCGTATGGCTGCCACGAGAACTACCTGATCGTGCGGGCCGGCGAGTTCTCCCGGATCTCCGATGTGCTGCTGCCGTTCCTGGTCACGCGCCAGCTGATCTGCGGGGCCGGCAAGGTGCTGCAGACCCCCAAGGCGGCGACGTTCTGCCTGTCGCAACGCGCCGAGCACATCTGGGAGGGCGTCTCCTCGGCCACCACCCGCAGCCGCCCGATCATCAACACCCGAGACGAGCCGCACGCCGACGCCGAGAAGTACCGGCGGCTGCACGTGATCGTCGGCGACTCCAACATGTGCGAGACCACCACCATGCTCAAGGTGGGCACCGCCGCGCTGGTGCTGGAGATGATCGAGGCCGGCGTCCCCTTCCGTGACTTCTCGCTGGACAACCCGATCCGCGCCATCCGCGAGGTCAGCCACGACATCACCGGGCGGCGGCCCGTGCGGCTGGCCGGCGGCCGGCAGGCCAGCGCCCTGGACATCCAGCGCGAGTACTACAGCCGCGCCGTCGAACACCTGCAGACCCGCGAGCCCAACGCCCAGATCGAACAGGTCGTCGACCTTTGGGGGCGTCAGCTGGACGCCGTCGAGAGCCAGGACTTCGCCAAGGTGGACACCGAGATCGACTGGGTGATCAAGCGCAAGCTGTTCCAGCGCTACCAGGACCGCTACAGCATGGAGCTGTCCGACCCGAAGATCGCCCAGCTGGACCTGGCCTATCACGACATCAAGCGCGGGCGCGGCGTGTTCGACCTGCTGCAGCGCAAGGGCCTGGCGGCGCGTGTCACCACCGACGAGGAGATCGCGGAGGCCGTCGACCACCCGCCCCAGACCACCCGGGCGCGGCTGCGAGGCGAATTCATCAGCGCCGCTCAGGCTGCGGGCCGCGACTTCACCGTCGACTGGGTGCACCTCAAGCTCAACGACCAGGCCCAGCGGACCGTGTTGTGCAAGGACCCCTTCCGGGCGGTTGACGAGCGGGTCAAGCGGCTGATCGCCAGCATGTAGTTTCTGGTCACAGCTGCCACACCCGTCGCTCGTACCCACCGATGCGCGCCACGACTTGATATCGCGGGCGCTATCAAATCCGTCGAGCCGGTGGTCCCGGCGAACTAGTGACTGATGTGCCAATTGTGAAAACTGCGACTCGCCGGCCGGTGCAGGCGCACCACGGGCGACGGTTATAACCTGGTGCGAATGGCGACCTCGAAAGTCGAGCGGTTGGTCAATCTCGTCATCGCCCTGCTGTCCACCCGCGGCTACATCAGCGCGGAGAAGATCAGGTCCAGCGTGGCCGGTTACGCGGACAGCCCGAGCGCCGAGGCCTTCTCCCGCATGTTCGAGCGGGACAAGAACGAGCTGCGCGACCTGGGCATCCCGCTCGAGGTGGGCAGGGCGTCGGCCATGGAGCCCACCGAGGGGTACCGGATCAATCGGGACGCCTACGCGCTGCCGGCGGTCGAGCTGACTCCCGACGAGGCGGCCGCGGTAGCCGTCGCGACCCAATTGTGGGAGTCGCCCGAATTGATCACCGCCACCCAGGGTGCGCTGCTCAAGCTGCGCGCCGCGGGCGTGGACGTCGACCCCGATGCGCCGGTGGCGATCGCCTCACCCGCCGGGGTGCCCGGGCTGCGCGGTTCGGAAGAGGTTCTCGGAATCCTGCTGTCGGCCATCGATTCCCGGCAGGCGGTGCAGTTCCCGCACCGGCCCTCGCGCGCCGAGCCGTACAGCGTGCGCACCGTGGAGCCGTGGGGCGTTGTCACCCAGAAGGGCCGCTGGTACCTGGTGGGTCATGATCGCGACCGCGACGCCACCCGGACCTTCCGGCTGTCGCGGATCGGCGCCGAGGTCCGGCTGATCGGCCCGGCCGGGGCGGTGGTGGTGCCCGCGGATGTGGATTTGCGCCATATCGTGGCCCGGACGATCGCCGAGACGCCGACCGGTGGGCAGGCGCGGGTATGGGTCGCCGACGGGCGGGCCACCGCGCTGCGGCGCGCCGGGAGGTCCACCGGCGCGCGGCAACTGGCCGGCCGCGACGGGGAGGTGATCGAACTGGAGATCGGGTCCAGCGACCGGCTGGCGAGCGACATCGCCGGCTATGGGGCCGACGCGGTCGTGCTCGAGCCGCAGCAGCTCCGCGACGACGTCCTGGCGCGGCTTGGCTCCCACCTGGACGGCGGGGGGCTGTCGTGACCGCCATATCCACACGCCTGGTCCGGCTGCTCAACATGGTGCCGTACTTCCAGGCCAACCCGCGGGTCACCCGCGCCAAGGCCGCCGCCGACCTCGGGGTGTCCGCCAAGCAGCTGGAAGAGGACCTCAACCAGCTGTGGATGTGCGGCCTGCCCGGCTACTACCCGGGCGATCTGATCGACTTCCAATTCGCCGGCGACACCATCGAGGTCACCTTCTCCGCGGGCATCGACCGGCCCCTCAAACTCACCTCGCCCGAGGCCACCGGTCTGCTCGTGGCCCTGCGCGCGCTCGCCGACATTCCGGGCGTTGTGGATCCGGAGGCGGCGCGCAGCGCGATCGCCAAGATCGAGGCCGCGGCGGGTGCCGTCGGGCAGGACGCCACCGGGTCGGCGGCAGCGGTCGACGAGCAGGCACCCGCGGAGAGCCACGCCGCGGCCGCGGTGCGCACCGCGGTGCAGTCCAAACACGCGCTGGCCATCGACTATTACTCCGCGTCGCACGACACCCTGACCAGCCGGATCGTCGACCCCATCCGCGTGCTGCTGATCGGCGGCCACAGCTACCTGGAGGCCTGGTCGCGGGAGGCCGAAGGGGTGCGGCTGTTCCGTTTCGACCGGATCGTCGACGCCACCGAGTTGGACGATCCGGCGGCGCCCCCCGAGCTGGCGCTGCAGGCGCCCCCGGACACATCCCTGTTCGACGGGGACCCGTCGCTGCCGTCGGCCAAGCTGCGGATCGCGCCCTCGGCGTCGTGGATGTTCGAGTACTACCCGATGCGCGAAGTGCGGGAGCTGCCGGACGGGTCCTGCGAGGCGGTGATGACCTACGCCTCCGAGGACTGGATGACCCGCCTGGTGCTGGGCTTCGGGTCGGCCGTGCGGGTGCTTGAACCGGAGTCGCTGGCAGTACGTGTCCGGGATGCGGCGGCGGCGGCCCTCGAGTCCTACCGGGCGCTTGCCCCCTGAGGCCACGGCGCGGGCGGTCCGGTGTATCGCCGCGCTGCGGTAGCATCGGGTAGACGTCTGGAGGTAATCAAAGTGGGCAGTCTTAGTCCGTGGCACTGGGCGATCCTCGCCGTGGTGGTGATCCTGCTCTTCGGTGCCAAGAAGCTCCCCGATGCAGCACGTTCGCTGGGCAAGTCGATGCGCATCTTCAAGTCTGAGCTGCGCGAAATGCAGACCGAGAACAAAGCGGAGTCGTCGGCTTTGGAGACCAACAGCGCGACCAACAGCGCCCCCTCCGCGGCGAACCCCACTCCCGTGCAGTCGCAGCGTGTCGACGCTCCGGCGGCCGAGCAGGGGCACACCGAAGCACGCCCGGCGTAGCCCGCCGTCATCGTCGCGGGGCCCGAGCGCTACTGAACGAGCGTCGTGAAAGTTTTCAAGGTTTCAGCGCGCACTGCCGGCGTGCTGAAGCGTCTCAATCCGCGTAACAGGCGCAGCCGCACCAACCCCGACGCGACGATGTCGCTCGTCGATCACCTGACCGAGCTGCGCACCCGGTTGCTGCTGTCGCTGGCCGCCATCTTGATCACCACGATCTTCGGGTTCTTCTGGTATTCGCACTCGCTCTTCGGGCTGGAAAGCCTCGGCGAGTGGCTGCGCCACCCGTACTGTTCCCTGCCCCAGTCGGCGCGCGCCAGCATCAGCGCCGACGGTCAATGCCGCCTACTGGCCACGGCGCCGTTCGACCAGTTCATGTTGCGGCTCAAGGTCGGGCTGACCGCCGGGGTGGTGCTGGCCTGCCCGGTGTGGTTCTACGAACTCTGGGCGTTCATCACGCCGGGGCTGTACCAAAAGGAGCGTCGCTTCGCGGTCGGATTCGTGATTCCCGCGGCGGTGCTGTTCGTCACGGGCGCGATCCTGGCCTACTTCGTGTTGTCCAAAGCGCTGGGCTTCCTGCTGACGGTCGGCAGCGACGTGCAGGTGACCGCGCTGTCCGGGGATCGGTACTTCGGGTTTCTGATCAACCTGCTGGTGGTGTTCGGGGTCAGCTTCGAGTTCCCGTTGCTCATCGTCATGCTCAACATGACGGGCGTGCTGACCTACGAGCGGCTCAAGTCCTGGCGGCGCGGCCTGATCTTCGGGATGTTCGTGTTCGCCGCGGTTTTCACGCCCGGGTCCGATCCGTTCTCGATGACCGCGTTGGGCGTGGCGCTGTCGGTGCTGCTGGAGTTCGCCATCCAGATCGCCCGCCTGCATGACAGGCGGAAGGCAAAGCGCGAAGCGCAGACAGCGATCCCGGACGACGAGGCCTCGGTCATCGAGGCGCCCGCACCGATACACGAGCCGGCGCGGGAGCCGTCGTTCACCGCCGGTCAGCATGACGATGTCACCTAAACCGTCGGTGCCGCAGGACGCAACGGAGCTCGTCGAGCTGACCCGGTTCACCGCCGAATTGCCCTTCGCGCTCGACGGTTTCCAGCAGCGCGCATGCGCGGCGCTGGAACGAGGCCACGGCGTGCTGGTGTGCGCTCCGACCGGCGCCGGCAAGACGGTGGTGGGGGAGTTCGCCGTGCACCTGGCGCTGGCCGCCGGCGGCAAGTGCTTCTACACCACGCCACTCAAGGCGCTGAGCAACCAGAAGCACACCGATCTGATCGCGCGCTACGGCCGCGACCGGATCGGCCTGCTGACCGGTGATATGTCGGTGAACGCCGACGCCCCCGTGGTGGTGATGACCACCGAGGTGCTGCGCAACATGCTTTACGCCGATTCGCCTGCGCTGCAAGGGCTTTCCTACGTCGTGATGGATGAGGTGCATTTCCTGGCCGACCGGATGCGCGGCCCGGTGTGGGAGGAAGTGATCCTGCACCTGCCCGACGAGGTGCGGGTGGTCAGCCTGTCGGCGACGGTGAGCAACGCCGAGGAATTCGGCGGCTGGATCCAGACGGTGCGGGGCGATACCACCGTGGTGGTCGACGAGCACCGGCCGGTGCCGTTGTGGCAGCACGTGTTGGTGGGCAAGCGGCTCTTCGACCTTTTCGACTACCGCAGCTCGGAAGCCGGCGGGCAGCCGGTCGCCGGCCACGAGGCGCGCGTCAGCCCGGACCTGGTGCGCCACATCGCGCATCGCCGGGAGGCCGACCGGATGTCGGACTGGCAGCCGCGGCGCGGGCGCGGTGGACGCGGCGCGCCCGGCCGGCCGCGGTTCTACCGGCCACCGGGGCGGGCGGACGTGATCGCGACGCTGGACTCCGAGGGGCTGCTGCCGGCGATCACGTTCGTGTTCTCTCGAGCCGGCTGCGACGCCGCCGTCCAGCAGTGTCTGCGCTCGCCGCTCCGGTTGACCACCGAGGAGGAACGGGCGCAGGTCGCCGAGGTGATCGACCACCGCTGCGGCGATCTCGCCGACGCCGACCTGGCGGTGCTCGGTTACTACGAGTGGCGGGAGGGGCTGCTGCGCGGCCTGGCGGCCCACCACGCCGGGATGCTGCCGGTGTTCCGGCACACTGTCGAGGAGCTGTTCACCGCCGGTCTGGTCAAGGCGGTGTTCGCGACCGAGACGCTGGCGCTCGGCATCAACATGCCCGCCCGCACGGTGGTGCTCGAGCGGCTGGTCAAGTTCAACGGCGAGCAGCACATGCCGCTGACACCCGGGGAGTACACGCAGCTGACGGGCCGCGCCGGGCGGCGCGGCATCGACGTCGAGGGTCACGCGGTGGTCCTGTGGAATCCCACGGACGAGAACACCGAGCCGTCCGCCGTGGCGGGCCTCGCCTCCACCCGCACCTTCCCGCTGCGCAGCTCGTTCGCCCCGTCGTACAACATGACGATCAACCTGGTGCAGCAGATGGGGCCCGAGCAGGCGCACCGGCTGCTGGAGCAGTCGTTCGCCCAGTATCAGGCCGACCGCTCCGTCGTCGGCCTGGTCCGCGGAATCGAGCGCGGCAACGCGATGCTCGCCGAGATCGCCGCCGAGCTGGGCGGCCCGCAGGCCCCGATCCTCGACTACGCGCGGCTGCGCGCCCGCATTTCGGAGATGGAGCGCGCGCAGTCCCGCGCGTCGCGTCTGCAGCGCCGTCAGGCGGCCAGCGACGCCCTGGCCGCGCTGCGGCGCGGCGACATCATCAACATCACCCATGGCAGGCGCGGCGGGCTGGCGGTGGTGCTGGAATCGGCTCGCGACGGCGATGACCCGCGCCCGTTGGTGCTCACGGAAAACCGCTGGGCGGGAAGGATTTCCACGGCCGACTACTCGGGCGCGTCGGCTCCGGTCGGGTCGATGCCGTTGCCCAAGCGGGTCGAGCACCGCCAGCCGCGGGTCCGGCGTGACCTGGCGTCGGCGCTGCGGTCGGCGGCGGCCGGGCTGGCCGTTCCGGCCAGGCGCCGCGGCGGCCGTGGCGACCACGACGGGGCGTTTCACGACCCGGAGCTGGCCTCGTTGCGGGAGGAGCTGCGCCGGCACCCGTCGCACAACAGCGCCGGGCTGGAGTCGCGAGTCCGGCAGGCCGAGCGGTATCTGCGCATCGAACGGGACAACGCGCAGCTGGAGAAAAAGGTTGCCGCCGCGACCAATTCGCTGGCGCGGACCTTCGACCGGATCGTCGGCCTGCTCACCGAGCGCGGCTTCATCCAGGGCCCGGAGACCGATCCCCACGTCACTGACGACGGCCGGCTGCTGGCCCGCATCTACAGCGAGAGCGATCTGCTGGTCGCCGAGTGCCTGCGGACCGGCGCGTGGGCCGATCTGAAACCGCCCGAGTTGGCGGCGGTGGTCTCGGCGGTCCTGTACGAGAGCCGCGGTGGTGAAGGCCCGCGCGCGGCGTTCGCCGCCGAGGCGCCCACTCAGCGGGTGCGACAGGCGTTGCAGCAAACGTCGCGGCTGTCGTACGCGTTGCGCTCCGACGAACAGACCCATCGGATCGCGCCGAGCCGGGAACCCGATGACGGCTTCGTCAACGTCATCTATCGCTGGGCCAAGACCGGTGACCTGGCCGCGGCCCTGGCGGCCGTCGACCCGGCCGGCGCCGGCTCGCCGCTGCTGGCGGGTGATTTCGTCCGCTGGTGCCGCCAGGTGCTGGATCTGTTGGACCAGGTCCGCAACGCCGCCCCCGATCCCGATTTGCGGGCCACGGCCAAGCGCGCCATCAATGACGTTCGGCGCGGCGTCGTCGCTGTTGACGCCGGGTAGGCTGTGCCGAAGCTACCGTAGATCCAATCAATCACAACGCCGAGAGTGCGTGCCAAGACACTAAGGGGCTGAGGAGAGACGATGAGCGGACCGCAGGGACCGGAGCAGCAGTGGCAACCGCCCGGCCAAGGTAGCGATCAGTCGTCCGAACCGACCCAGGTCGGTTCGCCGTGGCAGCAGCAGCCGGGCCAGGAGGCGACGTGGCAGGCCCCGGCCTACACGCCGCCCGCCGAGTACCCGCAGTACCAGCAGCCGGCCGAACAGGCGTATCCGCAGCAATACCCCCAGCAGCCCGGCTACGCGCAGCCCGGCCAGTACGCGCAGCCCGGCCAGTACGGCCAGCCGGGTCAGTACGGCCAGCCGGGGCAGTACGGGCAGCCGGGCCAGTATGGCCAGCCCGGCCAGTATGGCCAGCCCGGGCAGTACGGGCAGCCGGGCCAGTACCCGCAGCAGTACGCGCCATATGAGCAGCAGCCGCCCAAGAAGCGGTCGGTCGCCGTGATCGCCGGCGTGGGCGGGGTGATCGCCTTCCTGCTCATCGCCGTCGTGCTGGTGCTCGGCTTCTGGCAGCCCGGGTTCTTCGTCACCACCAAGCTGGACGTGAATAAGGCGCAGGCGGGTGTGCAGCAGGTCCTTTCCGACGAAACCAACGGTTACGGCGCCAAGAACGTCCAAAACGTCAAGTGCAACCACGGCCAGAACCCGACCGTCAAAAAGGGCGCCACGTTCGACTGCGACGTCAGCATCGACGGAGCCCCCAAGCACGTGACGGTGACCTTCCAGGACAACAAGGGCACCTACGAAGTGGGCCGCCCGCAGTAGTCGGTCAGTCCGGCAGCGCGTCGAGCGCCTTCTGCAACCGCCCTATCGACGACCCGACGCCCAGTCGGGTCGCCAGCTCCGCGGTGCGGTGCGGGTCGTCGGCCGCCAGCGGCAGGGCGTCGGTCGGGGTCGACAGGCTGACGGGTGCGTCGGTGGCCACCCGGACCACTTGTTCCGCGGCGTCGATGTAGTCCGTCGCGCCCAGCAGTTTCGAGCGCAGACCCTTGGCCATCTTCGATTTCGGATCGTGGGCGGCCGCCAGGATCTGTTCGAGCGAGCCGTGCTGGGCCAGCAGGGTCGCGGCCGTCTTCTCCCCGACACCCGGGACGCCCGGCAGGCCATCGGAGGGATCGCCGCGCATCAGCGCGAACTCGGCGTAGGCGGCGCCGGCCCGGTGTTCGGGCACGCCGTAGTGTTCGGCGACCTCCGCCGGACCGAACAGGGTGGCCTTGGTCAGCCCCCGGCCCAGGTAGAGGACTCGGACGGGCACCGGATCGTCGGACACCACCTGCAGCAGGTCGCGGTCGCCGCTGACCACCACCACGGGGTCGCGGCGTTCGCGGGCGGCCAGCGTGCCGAGCACATCGTCGGCCTCGAAACCTTCGGCGCCCGCCGTCGGGATGCCGAAGGCGTCCAGCAACTCCATGATCATGTCGATCTGCGGCGTCAGATCGTCGGGGACCTCCTCGACGTCGGGTTCGCCCTCGGGCTCGGCTTCCGCGACTCGATGCGCCTTGTAGGACGGGACGAGGTCCACCCGGAATTGCGGCCGCCAATCCAGGTCCAGGCAGACCACCAGCCGGCTGGGACGCTGCTGGCTGATCACGACGGCCATCGAGTCGATGAATCCGCGGACGGCGTTGACCGGCCGGCCGTCGGGGGAGGTGATCGACGACGGCACCCCGAAATACGACCGGAACCACATGCTGGCCCCGTCGAGCAGCAATAGCGGCGGTTCGCCGGTCGTACGTGGGGCCGATGGCATGCGGGTTATCGTCTCACGCTGCCGGGCGTCGGCTTCTCGTCGACCACCCAACGTAATCGGCGCACCAAGTCGGCGTTCGTCGGACCGGTTAGCCTGGCTGCCATGGAATCTCATCGGTTCGACACCGGGGTGTATGCCCACCGGCTGGCGGCGGCGGCCGCCGCGACCGCCGACGCGGGGTTGGCCGGCCTGGTGATCACTCCCGGGTACGACCTGCGCTACCTGGTGGGGTCGCGCGCCCAGACGCTCGAGCGGTTCACCGCGCTGGTGCTGCCGGCGTCCGGGGACCCGACGGTAGTGGTGCCGCGGCTGGAGCTGGCGTCGCTCAAGGGGTCGGCGATCGCGGAACTGGGTCTGGCGGTGCGGGATTGGGTCGACGGGGACGACCCCTACCAATTGGTGGGCGCCGCGTTGGGGGGTGCTCCCGCCGCGACCGCCGTCACCGACTCCATGCCGGCGCTGCACCTGCTGCCGCTGGCCGGTGTCCTGGGGGTATTGCCGATCCTGGCCACCGGCGTGATGCGGACGCTGCGGATGGTCAAGGAGGAATGCGAGATCGATGCGCTGCGCAAAGCCGGCGCGGCCATCGACCGCGTGCACGCTAGGGTGCCGGAGTTTCTGGTTCCCGGCCGCACCGAGGCCGACGTGGCCGCCGACATCGCGGAAGCGATTGTCGCCGAGGGCCATTCGGAGGTGGCGTTCATCATCGTCGGCTCCGGTCCGCACGGCGCGGACCCCCACCATGGCTACTCGGACCGCGAACTGCAGGTGGGTGACATCGTCGTCGTCGATATCGGCGGCGCCTACGAGCCGGGTTATCATTCCGACTCGACCCGCACCTACAGCATCGGTGAGCCAAATCCTGAAGTAGCACAACATTATTCGGTGCTGCATCGGGCACAACTGGCGGCCGTGGATGCGGTGCGCCCGGGCGTGACGGCCGAACAGGTCGACGCGGCGGCGCGCGATGTGCTTGCTGCCGCCGGACTCGGGGAGGTGTTCGTGCACCGCACCGGCCACGGCATCGGGTTATCGGTGCACGAGGAGCCCTACATCGTCGCGGGCAACAACCTGCCGCTGGCCGCGGGCATGGCCTTCTCGATCGAGCCCGGGATCTATTTTCCGGGCCGGTGGGGCGCCCGCATCGAGGACATCGTCGTCGTGACCGAAGACGGCGCCCTGCCCGTCAACAACCGGCCGCACGAGCTCATCGTGGTGCCGGTGCCGTAGCAGCCGAGGCGCACCGGCGCGTACGTTGGGGCTTGATGTCACTTCTGGATTTGACTCTCCTCCCGATCCGCATCGCACGCCACATCGCCGACACGCTGGTCCATCCCGCCGCGACGGCACCGGCACCAGCAGCTGAGCTCGTCGTGGTCGACGGCATGCCCGAGGGGGTGCCGCCGGCGGCGCTGCGCCCAGAGCCGCAACTACCGGTGCCGTCGGGATGGCCGTTCGGGGAAGAGTTTCCGCGCACGTGCGGCGCGGGCCGGTTGGCCGGCGGTGCCCTGTTCTGGACCGACTTTCTGTACGACGACCACGGGGCGACCGGCCTGCCGATCGGTGACCTGAAAGTGCAGGCGCCGCCGCGCGGCACCTACATCTATCCCGACGGCCCGGCGGCCCGCAACGGCGCCGACATCTTCCGGGTGGCGGTCGGGCTCACCGCGACCCACACGTGGTGGCGGATCGACTGGAACACATTGTTGGACGCGTCGGTCCCCATCGCCCTGTTCACTTTCGACACCGGTCCCGCCCGCAGCGCGCCGGAGCAGTGGCCCGCGGGGGCCGGGGTGCGCTCGCCCGGGATCGACATGGCCCTGCTGGTTTCCGGTAGCGGAGCCGCGCTGATCGACCTGACCACCCGGTCCACGACGCCGGTGCAACACAGCGTCGACATGGGGTCCCGATCGTTTATCGCGCAGGTGCCGCGGGCCGTGCTGGAGCCCGCCGGCAGCTGGACGGTGCGGCTGGCAGCGGGGCTGGCCAACGCGGCGGGCGACGGGTTCGCCGACGTGCCGGCCGAGCATGGCGCGCTGCCCGGGCAACCAAACGTCTATAACGTCGCGTTTCGCACGACCGAGCAGGAGGCGCCGCACCTGAATTTCTGGTCGGATGCCGCCCAGGCCGACGCGCTGACCCATGGCGACGTGTCGAAGTTCGCCCTGACCGTGGAGTGGGATCGGTTGGCAGCCGGCGAGACCGAGCCCGAGCCGGTGATCACCGGGCCGTCGACCCGGTGGTACGTGTCCTCGATCGAGCTGGGTCAGGGCTTGGAACAAGGGTGGGCCGCCGACGACATCTTGAGCACCAAGCCGCAGTTCCTCGGTCGGGTGCAGCCGTATTCGGTATGCCTGCCATCGAGTTTCAAGCCGGGCCGGACGCTGCCGTTGACCCTGCTGCTGCATTCGCTGGCGCTGGGGCAGAGCCAATTCGCCGCGATCGACCCCCGCCTGCTGCACGAGGTGTGCGAGGGGCGCGACTCGGTGGTGATCACGCCGCTGGCCCGTGGCCCGTCGACGTGGTACTTCGACACCGGAGAACTGGATGTCTGGGAAGTGTGGGCGCGCGTCGCCGAACAACTGGGCACCGATCCCAATCGCACGGTGATCTCCGGCTACTCGATGGGCGGCTACGCGGCTTACAAGCTGGGATTGACCTACCCGCAGGTGTTTTCGCAGGCGGTCGTCCTTGCCGGCCCGCCGACGTGCGGGGTGCGGCTACTTCCCGACGTCGACATCCCGGCCGACCTCGACCCGGACTCGCCCTGTGCCCGCGAGGGCGACACGTGGAAGCTGCTGGTCAACGCACGCTGGCTGCCCTATGTGATCGCGCACGGGTTGGTCGACGAGCTGGTGCCGTTCCCGTCGGCCGCCGAGCAGGCCCTCGAACTCGATCGGCTGGGCTACCGACATCGCTTCACGGTGTATCCGCTCGAGGATCACCTCGCCTGGGTGTTGCAGGACAAGTTCGAAGACCCGATCGCCCACATGGAAACCGGCCTGCGCCAGGCCGATCCGGGGCACATCACGTTCGCCTGGCACCCGCAATTGGTGCGCGACGACCTGGGCATCGGGCCGCATCGGGTCTGGTGGTTGTCCGGCCTGGCCGCGGACCCTGCGGTGACGGCGCGGCGCGGGGCCATCGCCGAAGTCGACGCGCGTTCGTATGCGCGCCCTGACCCGACACACACCGTTCGGCACCATCGCGGGTTCGTGCTGAACTTCGACCCGACCCCGGGCGTGTACAGCGAATTGGACTGGCGGGTAGGCCCGCCCGTGAGTCCGCTGCCGTATCTCACGCTGCGGCTCACTGGCGTCGCCGCAATCACGGTGGATGTGCGGCGCGCTGGCCTGGCCACGTTGCCGGCGTCGACCATCATGATGGCCACCGATACCGCCGCGCGGATCACGCTGAGCGGCCTGCCCGCCGGGGTCAGCGTTCACCTCGACGGCCAACCGGCCGAACCGACCGTGGCGGTGCCGGTGGGACGGCACCGCATCACGCTGGCCGCGCGGGCTGTTGATAAATGAGTTGCGGCTTTGCAGAGATCCTCGCTAGCTTTTCCAAGCCATCATTGGGTGAATAGCGGCCGCGCGCGGTTCCGGCGAGAATTCGCGCGTGGCTCCGTTGGTGGTTGATCCCGAGGCGATGTTCGTCGCGGGGAGCGCCGTGGATGCTGTCGGCGAGGGCTTGGCGGCAGCATTGGGACCGCTCACCGCGGGCTTCGGGATCAACAGCGGCCAGGATGCGGCCGGGTTAATGTTCGGGTTGGGGTATCAGAATGCGGCCCAGTCGCTGCTGAACGGGGCGGCGGCCGGCATCTTCGCGTGCAGGTACCTGGGGGCCAAGGTGCAGCTGTGCGCGTCCAATTACTCGCGGGCCGAGGCGGCATCCAATGTCCGAGGGAGCGGCCACATGCTGCCGACGCCCGCGCAACCGCAGGACTTCCCGCCTCCGGGCCGCCCCGGGACCGTGGGCGCCGGGGTCGCTCAACCGCTGCTGTGGGCCGTGGTGGAGGCGCTGGTCGACGACGTCTGGCCCAACGGCAACGGGGTCGGAATGCACGCGGCTGCCGGATGTTGGCGAGGCTTCGGCGATGCACTTCGTGCGGTGGGGCACGGGCTTGACGGTCCGAAGTCGGTGGTCGCCGGGCAGCAGGTCCCCGAAGCTCAATTGGTGCAGCAGGTGTTGTCCGAACTGGGCAGCAAATTGGAGAAGCTGGCCGGTCGGTGCGACGACCTGGCAAAGGCTCTGGACGAATTCGCGAACGTTGTGGAGAACGCACAGAACAAGATTCGGGATCTCTTGGGCCGCCTGGCAGGCCTGACCAACCTTGCCCATGACGTGATGTTGATTTTCGAAGGCGATGCGGCCGATGAGCTGGAGAAGATCGTGCGAGACATCAACGACGTCCTGGACAACATGAAGCGGGAAGCGCAGGCCCGCGAGCACGTCATCAAAACGGGGATGCAGATCATCGACGGTCTGGTCGGCGACCTGAAAACCTACGTGCGCGGGCAGCTGGTCGAATTTCTGGGCGAGACCGTCGGCAAGTTCGTGGCGGATGACTTCGCCCTCACCGCGGATGCCGGTGAGGGAATCTTCAAGAGCGCAGTCGGCATTGCCGAATTGCAGGACCAGCTTGACCCGAGCCGGTTCGCCTTCGATCCCAAAGGCGTTGCGGCCAGTTGGGCGGCACTGGATCAGAGTGCGTTCAAATCCATTCCTGTGTATGCGCTTTTCGACCCGAAGGGCGCCGCGAAGAACGACTTAGGAGTCTTGAAAGGTCTTACCCACTGGGATGATCTGACCTCTGGTCGGCCCGGGCTGGGGATCGGGGAAGGCATCTTCGACGGCATGACATTCCTGCTGGGCGGCGGTTTGGCGAAGGCGGGATCGGAAGGTGCGGAGGCGGCGGGTGCTGAAGCCACCGAGGAGGCTACCGAGGGCGAGAAGGCGGCCCAAGGCGCCGCAGGCGCGGCCGGCGAATTGAACGGGGTTGGCGGCACGCTCGCTGATATCGCGACGAACGGCGCCGACCTCACGAAGGGCCTTCAGAATCTCGGCGAAGATCTGCCTAAGGGAGATCCGCTCCCTGGCGGCAGCGCGGTGGCTCTGCCGCCAGGGAAGTTGCCCGAGGTGCCGGTCGAGTCGGCGCCCCACCCGCCGGTTCAACCTCACGGCCCGGCAGATCCGGCGACGGTGCCTCCCGAATCACCCCGAGGGGCCGGCGAGCGACCCGCCCCCGAACCGGTGGGGGGTTCGCACGAGCCGGCTCCGGGTGGAGGTCCACGTGAGCCGGTTACGGCTCCTGGTGCCACTGCGCAGGCTGGGCACGCGGTGGGCGATCGCATGGCATCCGCCGTGCTGCGGCTGGTCGACCATTCGCCGACGCAGCTTCCGGTGTCGCCCGCAAGACCGCCCTTCGAGCCGGCATCCGCCGCGCATTCACCGCGACCAGCTCCGTCCGCGCCGTCCAGCGCGCCGCCCGCCGGGCCGCATTTTGCGTCCCCGAGCGGCCACCCGGCCGAGATGCCCGCACCTGGCGGAGGGCATGTGCCTAATGACGGGCTGCCTCCCGGCGAGCATCCGCATCGAAAGCCGCCGCACGAGGGGAAGCCCGATGAGCACGATGACGGTAAGTCGGGTGACGATCGGAATGGTAGGTCTGACGGGGACGATGGCAAGGATCACGCGAGCAACGAAGACGCCTCATCCGATGGAATCAGCGCAGAAAAGCGGAGTGAGATCATCGCGATGCCGAAAGGCAGTCGACCTGATCCTTCCGAATATTTATCGCCGGACTATATAAAGAACCATCTGCAAAAATTTAGCGATGGTGCTACCCGTTTCATGCCGGCAAGTAACCTCGAGAAATATGGCATTGCTCAGAGAGACGGAACATCGTTCGTAATGCCGCGGAATGAAGCTGATGCAATGCTCGAGGCTTCGGGTGGAAACCTAAGAAGCATGGAAAACGAACTCGGCTTACCCGAAGGCTTCCTTGATTCTAACAACCTTGTCAGGATCGATATCGCAGACCCCGGGGAGTACCACTTAAGAATGCCTTCCGGTAATGAGGCCGGTGCAAATGAACAATGGATTCCAGGTGGTGTCCTCCCCGATGGCGCGTCTGAGGCTGTCATAGACGGTGGAGAAATACCGCCTGATGACTATACTGTAACGAACATCTTCGACCAGAAAGAGATCAGATGACGTTTGACGACACCTATTTCTCTCGAGAAGATAGGTACTCGCTCGGCGTAGAGTCGGAGTCGGGCAGGTATTATGCTTCACTACCGGTAAGCAATGGCGTCGTAGATTATGAAGAATACTACGAACTCACCCCTGATGAATACGATCACTTGCTGCACGATAGGAATGCTGCAATAGAGTTCATCGAAGCATGCCGTAGGCGAGCGCACGATGACCTTCTCATCCAGAAGCCCGGCAGAAACCGAGGAACCCCGGTCTAAAAGAAATGCACGAACAAAGACCTCGTTAAGGGCCGCCGGAAGGGTGCCGCCGGTCTCAGGCAAACCCGGGCAATCAGCCCTACGTCTCGCCCCGATCCAGCAAGCCCGACGACCCGAGCACCCGCTCCACGTGCACCTCGATGACCACCCGCCGCGGGTTGGGCCGTGGGGTGCGGTAGCGCTGGGCGTAGCGGAGTTCGGCATCGCGGACGGCGTCGGCATCGCTGTTGACCTTGGACCGGCCCTCCAGCGACAACCACCGCGCGCCGTCGACCTGACTGAGCACCGCCACCCCGCCGCGGTCGGCGTTCACCGCCTTCTGCGAGCCGCCGGTGGTGATCACCCGGGCGATGTGCGTCTTCGGGTCGAAGGTGAACCCCACCGCCACGACATGCGGCGAATTGTCGGCTCGCAGCGTGGTCAGCATGGCCAGATGCCGTTCGGACAGGAACGCCAGCGCATCGTCGGTGAGCCGGGTAGTGGTATTCGCCATCACCGCCCACGCTAGCGCAGGACATAATCGCAGCCGTGGGCGACACGGGCGCGGGACCAGTACTAGTCCTGGGCGGGCGCAGCGAGATCGGCATCGAGCTGGCCCGCCTCCTGGCGCCCGGGGCGACGGTGGTGCTGGCGGCGCGCAAGGCCGACCAACTCGACGACCAGGTCGCCACGCTCAAAGCCGCCGGTGCCAAGACGGTGCACACCAGAGAATTCGACGCCGACGACCTGGATTCCCACGGCGCCCTGGTCGCCGCGGTCATCGCCGACCACGGATCCATCGCCACCGCGATACTGGCCTTCGGAATCCTCGGCGACCAAGCCCTCGCCGAGACGGACGCCGCCCACGCGGTCGCCGTCGTGCACACCGACTACGTCGCCCAGGTCAGCATGCTCACCCACCTGGCGGCCGCGATGCGCGAGGCCGGCACAGGCCGACTGGTCGTGTTTTCCTCGATCGCGGGCGCTCGCGTGCGTCGCGCCAACTACGTCTACGGCTCGGCCAAGGCCGGCCTGGACGGCTTCGCCAGCGGCTTGGCCGACGCCCTGCACGGCACCGGCGTCAAACTGCTGATCGCCCGCCCGGGTTTCGTGATCGGGCGCATGACGCAGGGCATGGATCCCGCGCCGCTGTCCAGCACACCCACCCAGGTGGCCAAAGCGACCGCGCGCGCGCTGGCCAAGGGCCGACGCACCGTGTGGATCCCCTGGGCGCTGGGGCCGGCTGCCGCCGTGATGCGGCTGCTGCCGCAGTTCGTCTGGCGCAGGATGCCGCGATGATCATCGTGGTGGGCATCGGCGCCGACGGCATGGCCGGGCTCGCTCAGACGTCTCGCGATGAATTGCGAAGGGCGACAATAATCTACGGATCGAAAAGGCAACTCGACCTGCTCGACGAAACGCTAACCGCACCCCGCCGGCAGTGGCCCTCGCCGATGTTGCCCGCGCTGCAGACGCTGCTCGACGACCACACCGCGGACGTGCATGTGGTGGCCAGCGGCGACCCGCTCCTGCACGGCATCGGCGGAACGTTGATCCGGCTCCACGGCCCCGGGCGAGTCCGGGTGCTGCCGCACGTGTCCTCGGTGACGCTGGCGTGCGCCCGAATGGGCTGGAACCGCCACGACACGGAGGTGATCAGCCTGGTCACCGCGCAACCGCACACCGCGGTCCGCCGCGGCGGCCAAGCCGTCGTGCTTTCGAAAAACGCCACCACACCGAGAGAACTCGCCGCTCTCCTCGACGCGCACGGCCGCGGCGACTCCGAGTTCACCGTTCTGGAAAACCTCGGCGGCCCAACCGAACAGCGTCGTGACGGCACCGCAAGCCACTGGGCCGCTGAGCCACCCGATGACGTCGACGACCTCAACGTCATCGCCATCCGATACCTGCCCGACGAACGGACGTCGTCGCCGCCCGACGAAGCGTTCGCCCACGACGGGCAGATCACCAAACACGGAATCCGCGCGGTGACACTCGCGGCACTGGCCCCGCGCCCGGGTGAACGCCTCTGGGACGTCGGCGCGGGCTCCGGCAGCATCAGCGTCGAATGGTGCCTTATCGGAAAAGGTTGCAGCGCGGTGGCTTTCGAGCGGGACGAACGACGTCGCGACAACATCGCAGCCAACGCCGCAGCATTCGGCGCCCCCATCGACGTGCGCGGCGAGGCCCCGGGCGCGTTCGGCGGCACCGAGCCGCCGTCGGCGATCTTTATCGGCGGCGGCCTCACCCAGCCCGGCCTGCTCGATGCCTGCCTCGGCGCGCTGGCGGCCAGCGGGCGCCTCGTCGTCAACGCCGTCACCGCGGAATCCGAAGCCGTTGTAGTGCAGGCTTATTCGCGCTTAGGAGGCCAACTGCGACGCTTCCAGCACTATCACGGCGAGCCGCTCGGCGGCTTCACCGGATGGCGGCCGCAGATGCCGGTCACCCAGTGGACGATGACGAAATGACGGTCTATTTCATCGGAGCGGGTCCGGGCGCCGCCGACCTGATCACCGTCCGCGGCCAGCGACTGCTCGAGTCCTGCCCGGTATGCCTGTACGCGGGGTCGATCATGCCCGACGATCTGCTGGCGCTCTGCCCGCCCGACGCGAAGATCGTCGACACCGGACCGCTGACGCTGGAGCAGATCATCACCGAACTCGCCGACGCCGACGCGGCCGGTCACGACGTGGCCCGGCTGCATTCGGGTGACCCGTCCCTCTACAGCGCGCTGGCCGAACAATGCCGACGGCTCGACGCGCGGGGCATCGACTACCAAATCGTGCCCGGCGTACCGGCTTTCGCCGCGGCTGCGGCCGCGCTGAAGCGGGAGCTCACCGTCCCCGGCGTCGCCCAGACGGTGACGCTGAGCCGGGTCGCCACCCTGTCGACCGCAATGCCGGCCGGTGAGGACCTGGCCAGCCTCGCCCGTTCGGGCGCGACCCTGGTCCTGCACCTCGCGGCGGCCCAGATCGACGCCATCGTCCCGCAACTTCTCGACGGCGGCTATCGACCCGAAACACCGGCCGCGGTCGTGGCTTTCGCGAGCTGGCCGCAAGAGGTGGTGCTGCGCGGCACGCTCGCCGACCTCGCCGACCAGATGCACCGGGCCGGCATCACCAAGACCGCGGTGATCGTCGTCGGCGACGTGCTGGCCGCCGAGGGGTTCACCGACAGCTACCTGTATTCGACCGGGCGGACGCGGGGGAGCCGGCACTGATGCGAGTGCTGCTGCTCGGCGGCACGGCCGAAGGTCGCGCGCTGGCCAAGGCGCTCCACCCGGACATCGACATCGTCAGCTCCCTGGCAGGGCGGGTACCCGACCCCGCGTTGCCGGTCGGTCCCGTCCGCATCGGCGGCTTCGGGGGCGTCGAGGGGCTTCGGCGCTGGCTGCTCGACGAGCGTATCGACGCGGTGGTCGATGCGACCCACCCCTTCGCGGCGGCCATGACGGCGCACGCGGCGCAAGCGTGCGGTGAACTGTCGATGCCGCACCTGGTGCTGGCCCGTCCGGCGTGGGAGCCCGGCTCCGCGATCGTGGTGGAATCCGACTTGCGGGCGGCGGAAACCGTTGCGCAAGAGCGATTTTTGCGGGTATTTCTCACCACCGGGCGTTCGGGGACCAGGGCCTTCGCCGGCAGCGACGCGTGGTTTCTGATCCGCGCGGTCACCGAACCCGACCCCTCCTCGCTGCCGCGCCGCCACCAGCTGGTCCTGTCCCGCGGGCCGTATCGCTACGACGGCGAGGTCGCGCTGATGCGGGAACACCACATCGACGCCCTGGTCACCAAGAACAGCGGTGGGGCGATGACGCGGGCGAAGCTGGATGCGGCCGTGGCGCTGGGCATTCCGGTGGTGATGGTCGCGCGGCCGCCGCTGCCGCCCGGGGTGACGGCGGTGGCCAGCGTCGACGAGGCCGTCGAATGGGTGACGCGGCTGAATTAGCCCGTCAGGTCGTCGCGCTCGACGTCTGCGGCCAGCAGCGCGTCACGGGCGCGCGCGACGCGGGACCTGATGGTGCCCACCGGGCAGCCGCACACCGCCGCCGCGTCGGCGTAGGGCAAACCCAACAACTGGGTGAGCAACAAGGCTTCTCGTTGCTCGGCGGTGAGTCCCGCGATCATCGTGGTGACCTCGACCAGGTCTTCGAATCCGCGGGCGTGGCGATCGCCGCGCATCACGTGTTCCGGGTCGGCGCCCGGGGCGGAGCGCGGCCGCGACTGGACGTGGCGGATGTGGTCGGCCACCACGCGTCGCGCGATGGAAAGCAGCCAGGTCCGGGCGCTCGAACGCCCGGAGAACCGTTCGATCGCCCCGATCGCGCGCAGGAACGTCTCTTGAGTCAGGTCGTCGGCGCTGCCCGCGTCCGACAGATAGGTGACGAACCGCCACACGTCCTGCTGGGTGGCCTTGATGAACGCCTCGAGCGCCCGGTCGTTCCCACGCGCGGCGGCCAACGCGAGCTCGGTAACGGCCTCGTCATCGCTGGACGCGATCATGGCGAACCACCTTTGTTTCGCGGGCTCAGTGAGTCTACGACGGCCTGTCGTAGCGGCTGCGGCGGGGTCGGCGGCGGACCGGTTGATGGGCCACAGGTGAGCGCGGCGCCTGACTGCGGGGGACTCGGCTGGCCAGGCCGCGCCGTCCGCAGCATCGGACGCGCCCATCCGGTCCGATCGCACCCGTTCCCGCGCCACCAGCAACGCGAACGCGAGGCCCAGCAGCAGGGGCATGTGGCTGGCGATGCGCGTCGCAGTGACCTCGCCGGCGAACGCGTCGACGATCACGTAACCCAGCAGCGCGACCGAATAGACGCCCGTAATCGCCGCCACCCCAATCGCGGTGACCGGCCAGACGCCGGCGGCCACCATCGCCAGACCCAATGCCAGCAACCAGGCGGTGGACTCGTGCATCAGATGCTCGCCGGACATCGCGCCGTGCATGTGGCTGGACACCATGCCGAAATCGACACCGCTGATCTGCGCGGCGGCGATCGCCACCTGGAACAGCCCGACCGCGATCAGTCCCCACCGCCGGTAGTGCGAACGCAGCCAACGCATCCTGCGCTGGTGGCCGGAGGACTCTTCGCCAATGTTCGCCATGATTCGCGACACCAGGTCGGGCCCGTCGACCGGCTCGACCGACGCCAGCCGGCGGGTCTGCGCGGCGGCGCCGATGAGCCAGGAGCGGCAGCGCCGGCACGATTCGAGATGGGCATCGACCTGCCGCGCGAGCGCCTGGGGACGCTCGCCGTCCAGTCGGGCCGAAAGCGCCTCACGCGCCGCGTCACACCGCATCCCTGCATCGTTGCGCATGCCCGGGCCGGGCGCAAAGAGCCCCCGAAATCAGCCGGCGGGAACTAATCCGTCCGGCGAACCGACCACTGGACGTCAACAGCCCCGACATTCGAAGAGGTATTCGTGTTCCTGCCCGAAAACCCCCGACGGTGACCGCCCCGATCTGGATCGCCTTCCCGCCCGAGGTGCACTCGACGCTGCTCAGCAGCGGGCCCGGAGCCGGGCCGATGCTCGCCGCCGCCGCGACATGGTCGTCGATGAGCAGCCAATACGCCGAAGCCGCAGAGGAACTCACCGGGCTCCTGGGCGCCGTGCAGGGCGGCGCGTGGGAGGGGCCCACCGCCGAGCAGTACGTCGCGGCCCACGCCCCGTACCTGGCCTGGCTGCTGGAGGGCTCCGCCAAGAGCGCGACGGCCGCGGCGCTGCACGAGACGGCGGCCGGGGCTTACACCGCGGCACTGGTTGCCATGCCGACGATGCCCGAGCTCGCCGCCAACCACGCGACGCACGCGGCGCTGGTGGCGACGAACTTCTTCGGCATCAACACCATTCCCATCGCCGTCAACGAGGCCGACTACGCGCGCATGTGGGTGCAAGCCGCCACGACGATGACCACCTACCAAGTGGCCGCCGAATCCGCGCTCGCGGCGGTCCCCACCACCACGCCCGCGCCCATGATCGTGGCCCCGGCCGCGGAGGCGAGCGTCGCAAGCGCGCAGGCCGCCGACACGCCGCAACCGGCGCGGACCTATCCGTCCTGGCAGGACCAGCTCACCGCCTGGTTGCAGCAGTACACGAAGAATTTCGCGTGGCCGGTCTCCAAAGACCTCAACCCCGGTGGCTGGCCGTTTCCGCCGGTGCCATTCGTCAACGGCCTCGCCTCGTTCTTCGGTCAATTGGGGCTATCGCCGGCGCTTTCCAGCGCCCTGGGCTGGGCGATCTTTCACACGCTGATGATCTTCTGGCCCTTCATGCAGGCCGCCATCCAGATGGCGGTGGTGCTGGCGCCGATGGTGGTGTCCGTGCTGGGCGCCGCCGCGGCCGGGGGAGCGGCGGCCGCGGTCACCGCGATCAGCGTCGCCGTCCCGCTGTCGGCCGCCGCGCCGCTGCCGGCGCCCGCGCCCGCGCCGGCGCCGATGGCGACCGCGCCGGCGCCGGCGATCGGCACCGCTCCGGCGAGCGTGAGCAACGCCCAGACCATGTCCAGCGCCCCCGCATCGACGGTGGCCGCACCGGCCGGTGGCGGACCGTTCGGCGGCGGGCCGGGCGCCGGCTTCAGTCCCACGGCCACGGACGGCATCGGAGCGGGCATGCCCGACGCCCTGTACGCCGTGGGACTGTCCGGGCTGGCGGCCCGCGGCAGCGCCAGCGGCCGGTCACGTCGCAAATCGGAGGAACCGGCGCCCGACGACGTCGACGCCCCCGCCGCGGCCGCCGCGGCCGCCGCGGCCAAGAAGAAGGCGCGGGCCCGCCGGCGCCGCCCCGGAACGGCCACCGACCGCGCGTACCGCTACGAATTCATGGACCTCGATCAGGAGTCGGGGGCCGGCGACGAGGACCCGGACGCCGTGCGCGCCTCGGACCAGGGCGGGGGACCGCTCGGATTCGCCGGTGCCGCAGCGAGATCCGGTCTCGCGCAGCCGACCGGGTTGGCGACGCTGACCCGCGACGGGTTCGGTGACGGGCCGACCGTGCCGATGATGCCCAGCAGCTGGCGCAGCGACGATTAACCGAGCGGGTAGCGCCGGGGTGTGAACACCCGGTCGCCGGAATCGCTTGCATGCCATTGCGTTTGCGACGATCCGACGATCAGCAGGCAACGCATGTCCACCTGCGCGGGGTCTAGATCGGCCAGCCGCACCACGCGGACGTCCTCGTCGGGCCCGGAAACGCTGCGGCCGACCACCACCGGCGTCCCGGGCTCGCGGTGTTCCAGCAGCAGGTCGCGCATCGCGCCGACTTGCCACGTTCGCGACTTGGACGCCGGGTTGTAGATGGCCAGCACCAGGTCGGCGGCGGCCGCCGCGGCCAGCCGCTCGGCGATGATCTCCCACGGTTTGAGCCGGTCGGACAGCGAGATCACCGCGTAGTCGTGGCCCAGCGGAGCGCCGACCCGGCTGGCGACGGCCTGGGCCGCCGTCATCGCCGGAATCACCCGGATCGCCACTCCCGGCCACTCTTTGGCCTCTTCCAGCACCGCGGTCGCCATCGCGAACACCCCGGGGTCCCCCGAGGACACCACCGCGACGGCACGGCCCTGCTCTGCCAACGCGCAGGCCAGTCGGGCGCGCGCGGGCTCGTCTGTGTTGTCGCTGGGGTGCCGGCGTTGGCCGTCGCGCACCGGGACGCGATCCAGGTAACCGGCGTAACCGATCAGGTCGGTGGCGCCGGCCAGCTCACGCCGGCTCTGCGGGGTCATCCAGTCGCTGCCGCCGGGCCCCAGGCCGACCACCGCGACCGTGCCGGCCGCCGCTGGCTGCCGTCCGCGGCGCCCACCCGGCAGCATCGCCAGCGAGAAGTAGGGCACGCCGGCCTCGTCGACGTCGGCGGCGGGCAGGATTCGCTGCCCGGCGGTGCTGGCCCGCTCGACGTAGAACGCGTCGTCGAGCTGCCCGGACGCCGAAAGCGCTTCGCGCACAGCGCGATACGAGCGACCAAGTTTCAGCACCACCGCGGCGTCCGCGTCGGCCAGGCGGCGGGTGAGCTCGGCGACCGGCAGGGTGCCCGGCAGCACCGAGAGCACCTCGTCGCCGGCCACCAACGGCGTCGCGATGGCCGCCGACGCGGCGCTCACCGACGTAACCCCCGGCACGATGACGGCGTTGAACCGCTGCGTCAGCCGGGTGTGCAGGTGCATGTAGGAGCTGTAGAACAGTGGGTCGCCCTCGGCGAGCAGCGCCACATCGCGGCCCGCGTCGAGATGAGCGGCGATGCGCGCGCTGGCTTCCACGTAGAAGTCCTCGAGGGCCCCGGCGTAGCCGCCGGGGTGGTCGGTCACCTCGGTGGTCACCGGATAGATCAGGTGCTCCTCGATCTGCCCGGCCCGCAGGTACGGTTCGGCGATCCCGCGCGCGATGCTGCGGCCGTGCCGGGCGCTGTGGTAGGCCACCACGTCGGCCTCGCCGATCACCCGCGCCGCCTTGACGGTCACCAGCTCCGGGTCGCCGGGTCCCAGCCCGACACCCCAGAGAGTGCCCCGCGTGGTCATTCGCGGTCGCTCGCGATCGCATTGACCGCGGCGGCGGCCATGGCGCTGCCACCGCGGCGGCCCCGCACCACCAGATACGACATCCCGCGCGGACGGTCGATGAGCTCCTGTTTGGACTGGGCCGACCCGACGAATCCGACCGGCCCGCCCAGGACTCCGGCCGGCGGGGAAACCCCTTCGTCGACCAGCTCGAGCAACCGGAACAGGGCGGTGGGCGCGTTGCCGATGGCCAGCACGGCGCCGGGCAGCCGATCGGCCCACAGCTCCACCCCGGCCGCAGATCGGGTGGTGTGCCTGCGCGAGGCCAGGTCCGCGGCGCGCGGGTCGGCCACCAGCGACACCACCTCGTTGCCGGCCGGCAGCCGCGCGCCGGTGATCCCGGCGGCCACCATCGACGAATCGCACAGCACCGGCGCGCCGCCGCGCAGGGCGGCGCCGACGCGCGCGGCGACGTCGTCGGTGTAGGCGACGTGCTCGGCGACGTCGACCTGCCCGCAGGTGTGGATCAAGCGCACCACCACCCGCGCGATGTCGTCCGGGAAGCGCGCCAGGTCGGCTTCGGCCCGAATGGCCGCGAACGACTGCCGATAGATCTCAGCTGCGTCGCGGATGTAGTCGAGCACCCGCTTACCCTAAGGTCCTGGCGGCGACCCGCTTCGCCCGGCTTCGCCGCGCTTGCGGTCACCGCGTAGCTGGCGGTATCCGTCGCCAGTCGCCAGCAGCACCTCGCCGGTCAGCGGGCTGCCGCACGCGCGGTCGCAGCCGACGAAATGGCGATGCACTCCCGCATCCCCGCCCAGCGCCGCGGCCGCGTCGGCCCGGACATCGGCCAGCGAATGCGCGCATCCGGGGCTGCCGGTGCAGGCGCTGACGTTCAGCCAGGGGGAGTTCTCGTCGAACACCAGACCCAGCGGGGCCAGCACCCGCAGCGCGACGTCGGCGACGCCCTCGTCGAGATCGCACACCAGCACCGAGCGCCAGGGTGTGATCACCAGCGGCGCCTCGATCGCCGCCAGGAATTCCGCGACCCGCGCGGACAGCACCCCGAGCGGCACCGCGGCGCCGAGCGCCACCCGGCCATCATCCTGGTTGATCCAGCCCACCGGCGGCCTGGTGACCGCGGGAAAGGCGACGGCGCCCAGTTCCGCGCCGGGCAACAGACTTTCGACGTCGTCCAATTCCTTGACACGCCAAGCGCTTCCACGTGTCGCCGCGAAACGTGTCGCGATCATGACCAGCGTCTCGATCACCTCGCCGGCCGTCAGCCGGACGCCGGTGTCGCGTCCGGCGAGCAACAACGCCCAGCCATCGGGAAGCGCGTGCACACCGACGTCGGCGCACAGGCCGGAAACGTCGGCGCGCCCGTCGTCGAGGCCGAACCAGAATCGCCCGCCCAGCTCGACCAGGCTCGGCTCGGCGCGGATCGCCTCGTCCAGCTCGACGACCCACGGACGCACGTCGACAGTCCCGCCGGCCCGGCCGGATAGCGGCGAAGCGACGATGTTGCGTACCCGCTCGTGGGTCGCCGATGGCAACAGCCCCGCGTCGGCGATCGCCTCGGCCGCCGCGGTCACATCGGTGATCCCGCGCAGCTGCACGTTGCCGCGCGCGGTGAGCTCGAGCGTCGCCGAACCGAATTCGGTGGCCACCCGTGCCAGCGCGGCGAGCTGAGCGGCGGTCAGCATGCCGCCGGGCAGCCGGACCCGCGCCAGGGCGCCGTCGGCGGCGCGGTGCACCTGCAGCGCACCCGGGCATGCGTCGGTGTCGCGGGACCTGGGCACGCGTCCACGGTACGGGCCTGGTCCGCCTCACGATTGGGGTCTCGGGATCCGGGGCACCCTCGTCCGCATGCAGACGGTCGAATACGCCCCGGGCCGCTTGGCTGATGTCTACGGCGACTCCACTCGCCCCACGGTCCTGTTATGGCACGGCATGCAGACCGACGCGCGCGCGGCCTTCGGTCCGCTCGCCCGCCTGCTCGCCGAACGTGGCGCGGCGGCGGTCGCACCGGACTGGAACTCCCACGCCGACGACGGCGGGCGCGCAGACCTGCTGCGGTCGCTCGACTTCACCCGGGAACGTGCCGCCGACCCCGACGGCATCGTGCTGGTCGGGTGGTCCATGGGTGGGTGCGCCGCGGCGGGCCTGACGCTTCGCGGCGACGTCCCCTTGGCGCACACCGTCTGCCTCGCCGGGGCTTTCATGGTGCCCGACCCGCTCACCGGCCGGGTGCCGACCGAGGCGTTGACGCCGGAGCGCGGCGGCACACCGTTGACGTTGCTACACGGCCTGGCCGACGATGTCGTCCCGGTGACGGCCAGCAGGGACTTCGCCGCCGCCTTGCGACGGGCCGGCTGGCCGGTGGAGTTGGTGGAGCTGGCGGCCGACCACGGGTCCATCGCGGGCGCCGACTACGACGCCGCCGCAGATCGCTACGAGCCGGGTAAGAGCGACGAGGCGCTGCGGGTCGCCGGAGAGGTCGCCGCCCGGATCGCGGCGACCCTACGGTACGAATGAGGGGTGGCTGAGCCGACCATCCTTTTGCTGTCGACGTCCGACACGGACCTGATCAGCGCCCGCGCCAGCGGAAGAAATTATCGGTGGGCCAACCCTTCGCGCCTGGATGAAAGCGAACTGCCGGAACTGCTGGCCGGCGCGTCGATCGTGGTGGTTCGCATCCTCGGCGGTTACCGCGCCTGGCAGAGCGGGATCGACAGCGTGGTCGCCAGCGGCGTGCCCACCGTGTTGGTCAGCGGTGAGCAGGCCGCCGACGCCGAGCTGACCGGGCTGTCCACGCTCGCCGCCGGCATCGCGGTGCAGGCGCACATCTATCTGGCGCACGGCGGCGTCGAGAACCTCCGCCAGCTGCACGCCTTCCTGTCCGACACCGTGCTGATGACGGGGTTCGGGTTCAGCCCGCCCGTCGTGACACCGACCTGGGGCGAGCTGGAGCGGTCACACCCCGGCGAGTCCGACGGCCCCACGATCGCCGTCCTGTACTACCGCGCGCAGCAGCTGGCCGGCAACACCGACTACGTCGAGGCGCTGTGCCGGGCCATCGAGGACGCCGGCGCGCGGCCGCTGCCGGTCTACTGTGCGTCGCTGCGGACCGCCGAACCCGAACTGCTGCAACGGCTGGGGGACGCCGACGCCATGGTGGTCACCGTCCTGGCTGCCGGGGGACTGAAGCCGGCCACGGCGTCCGCCGGTGGCGACGACGACAGCTGGAACGTCGAACATCTTGCGGCCCTGGACATTCCGATCCTGCAGGGACTGTGCCTAACCAGCTCTCGGGCCCAGTGGAGCGAAAACGACGACGGGCTGAGCCCGCTCGATGTGGCCACCCAGGTGGCGGTGCCCGAGTTCGACGGCCGCATCATCACGGTCCCGTTCTCCTTCAAGGAGATCGACGACGACGGCCTGATCTCCTACGTTGCCGACCCGGAGCGGTGCGCACGGGTCGCGGGGCTGGCAGTCCGGCACGCGCGGCTGCGCCACGTCGCCCCGGCCGACAAACGGGTGGCCCTGGTGTTCTCGGCCTATCCGACCAAGCACGCGCGGATCGGGAACGCGGTGGGGCTGGACACGCCCGCCAGCGCGGTCGCGCTGCTGCGCGCGATGCGCGAGCGCGGGTACCAGGTGGGCGAAATCCCCGGCGTCGACGCCGACGACGGCGACGCCCTGATCCACGCCTTGATCGAACGGGGGGGTCAGGACCCCGACTGGCTCACCGACGGGCAATTGGCGGGCAACCCGATCCGCCTGTCCGCCAAGGACTATCGGGACTGGTTCGCCACCCTGCCCGCCGATCTGACCGACGCGGTGACACGGCATTGGGGCCCGCCGCCCGGGGACCTCTTCGTCGATCGCACACGAGACCCCGACGGTGAAATCGTCATCGCCGCAATGCAAGCCGGCAACCTGGTGCTGATGGTGCAGCCGCCCCGCGGTTTCGGCGAGAACCCGGTGGCGATCTACCACGACCCCGACCTGCCACCCAGCCACCACTACCTGGCCGCCTACCACTGGCTCGACGCCGGGTTCGGTTCGCACGCCGTGGTGCACCTGGGCAAGCACGGCAACCTGGAATGGCTGCCCGGCAAGACGTTGGGCATGTCGGCCGCCTGCGGATCCGACGCCGCGCTGGGCAACCTGCCCCTGATTTACCCCTTCCTGGTGAACGATCCGGGTGAGGGCACCCAGGCCAAGCGGCGGGCGCACGCGGTCCTGGTCGACCATCTCATTCCGCCGATGGCGCGCGCCGAAACCTACGGCGACATCGCCCGGCTGGAGCAATTGCTCGACGAGCACGCGAACGTCGCCGCGCTCGACCCCGGCAAGCTGCCCGCCATCCGCCAACAGATCTGGACCCTGATCCGGGCCGCCAAGATGGACCACGATCTCGGGCTGACTGAGCGGCCCCCCGAGGATTCGTTCGACGACATGCTGCTGCATGTCGACGGCTGGCTCTGCGAGATCAAGGACGTGCAGATCCGTGACGGACTGCATGTACTGGGCCAAAAGCCTTCGGGGGAAACCGAACTCGACCTTGTGCTGGCGATCCTGCGCGCCCGCCAGCTGTTCGGGGGAGAGCAGGCCATCCCGGGATTGCGGCAGGCGCTGGGCCTTGCGGAGGACGGTACCGACGAACGCGCATCGGTCGACTCGGCCGAGGCAGCGGCCCGCGGACTCATCGCGGCGCTGCAGGCCAGCGGCTGGGAGCCCGACGCCGCCGACCGCATCACCGACAACCGCGAGATCGCGGCGGTGCTCCGGTTCGCCGCCACCGAGGTGGTGCCCCGCCTGGCCGGCACCGCGGCCGAGATCGACCAGGTGCTCGACGCGTTGGACGGCCACTTCATCCCGGCCGGCCCGTCGGGCTCACCACTGCGCGGTCTGGTCAACGTGCTGCCCACCGGCCGCAACTTCTACTCCGTCGACCCCAAGGCGGTGCCCTCGCGGCTGGCCTGGGAGGCCGGCGTGGCGCTGGCGGATTCGCTGCTGACCCGCTACCGCGACGACCATGGGCAATGGCCGCAGTCGGTGGGGCTCTCGGTGTGGGGCACCTCGGCGATGCGCACCGCAGGCGACGACATCGCCGAAGTGCTTGCGCTGCTGGGAGTTCGGCCGGTTTGGGATGACGCGTCGCGGCGCGTCGTCGACCTCACCGCCATACCGCTCGCCGAGCTGGGCCGTCCGCGCATCGACGTGACCGTGCGGATCTCGGGGTTCTTCCGCGACGCCTTCCCGCACGTGGTGACGATGCTCGACGACGCGGTGCGGCTGGTCGCCGGGCTCGACGAGCCGGCCGACGACAACTACGTGCGGGCGCACGCGCAGGCCGACCTGGCGCAGCACGGCAACCAGCGCCGCTCCACGACAAGGATTTTCGGCTCCAAGCCGGGAACTTACGGCGCCGGGTTGCTACAGCTGATCGACAGCCGCAACTGGCGCGACGACGCCGACCTGGCGCAGGTGTACACCGCGTGGGGTGGCTTCGCCTACGGCCGCGACCTGGACGGCCGAGAGGCGGTCGACGACATGAATCGTCAGTACCGGCGGATCGCGGTGGCCGCCAAGAACACCGACACCAGGGAACACGACATCGCCGACTCGGACGACTATTTCCAATACCACGGCGGGATGGTGGCCACGGTGCGGGCGTTGACCGGGCAGGCGCCCGCCGCCTACATCGGTGACAACACCCGGCCCGACGCGATTCGGACGCGGACGCTGTCCGAGGAGACGACGCGGGTGTTTCGCGCCCGAGTGGTCAATCCGCGCTGGATGGCGGCGATGCGCCGGCACGGCTACAAGGGTGCGTTCGAGATGGCGGCGACGGTGGATTACCTGTTCGGCTATGACGCGACCGCGGGCGTGATGGCGGACTGGATGTACGAGCAGCTCACCCAGAGCTACGTGCTGGATCCCGAGAACCGGAAATTCATGGCGGAGTCCAATCCCTGGGCGCTGCACGGCATGGCCGAACGACTGCTGGAGGCCGCCGGCCGCGGCATGTGGGAACAGCCGCAACCGGAGACCCTCGACGGCCTGCGCCAGGCGCTGTTGGAAACCGAGGGGGACCTGGAGGGCTGACCCCTGACGCGAGTGTGCGGCTAGCCGCACACTCGGCAGCGAACGTGCGGCTGCCCGCACACTCGGCACGGGCGGGCTACGGGGCGTAGGTTGACACCGTGACACCCACCTTCGCCGATCTCGCCAAGGCGCAATACATCCTGCTGACCACGTTCACCAAGGACGGCAAGCCCAAGCCGACGCCGATCTGGGCCGCCGCCAACCAGGATCGGCTGCTGGTGATCACCGGAGAAAAGTCGTGGAAGGTCAAGCGGATCCGCAACACTCCGCGGGTCACGCTGGCCACTTGTACCATGCAGGGCAAACCGACCAGCGAGGAAGTCGAAGGCACCGCCGCCATCCTCGACAAGTCGCAGACCGCCGCCGTGTACGACGCCATCGGCAAGCGCTACGGCATCCTCGGTAAGGTCTTCAACCTCTTCAGCAAGCTGCGCGGCGGCATGGAGAACAACGTCGGCCTCGAACTCAGGGTGTCCCCGACGTAAGGGCCATGGGCACCGTTCTCGTCCCGATCCCGGACCGCGACTTCGACCCGACCGAGGTCGCGGTCAGTTGGCGCGTCCTGACCGACGACGGGCATCGGGTGGTGTTCGCCACCGAGAGCGGAACGCCCGGCGCGGCGGACGACATCATGGTGAGCGGCCGTGGCCTGGACCTCTGGTCCGCCCTGCCGGTGCTGGGGGCCATTCCCGTCATCGGTCTGATGCTGCGGGCGAACAAGGCCGGGCGCGGCGCCTATCGGGACATGTTGGCGTCAAACGAGTTTCAGCGCCCGGTCGCGTGGGCCCAGGCCACCCTCGACGGCATCGACGCGCTGCTGCTGCCCGGCGGGCATCGGGCCCGCGGAATGCGCAGCTACGTCGACAGCCACATCCTGCATCGGCTTGTGGTGGACGCCTTCAAACGCGGCATGGTCGTCGGCGCCATCTGTCACGGCGTGCTGCTCGCGGCGCGCAGCGTCGACCCCGAGACGGGCCGCTCGGTGCTCTACGGGCACCAGACCACGGCCCTGACGTGGGCGATGGAGCGCCTGGCGTGGCGGTTGACGCGTGTCACCCGGTTCTGGGACCGAGACTACTACCGCACCTACACCGAGGAACCCGGCCAGGCGGAAGGGTACATGTCGGTGCAGGCGGAAGTGACTCGTGCGCTTGAAGATCCGGCGGACTTTCGCGACGTGGTGCGCGGTTCACCGGACTGGCGGCGCAAGACCTCCGGCATGGCGCGCGACACCGCGACCGACCCGCGGCCCGCGTTCGTCGTCGACGACGGCAACTACGTGTCCGCGCGCTGGCCCGGAGACACGCACACGTTCGCGACGGTCTTGTCGCGAAAGCTCAACTGACGCAGCTACGTCGTCGCGCCCGCCGCCAAGTGCTCGCCGAAGAACGCGAACACCCGGCGCCAAGCGTCCTCCGTGGCCGCCTCGTCGTAGCCGAAACCGGTGATCCGCAGCAGTGGCTGGGCCGGCAGGTCGTTGGCAAAGCTATGCCCCACACCGGGATAGACCTTCACATCGGCAGTGATGTTCTTCCTGGCGATGGTCTCGCGCAGCTTCTCGGGCGCGCCCCGTCCCAGCGGGTCCTTGGCGCCGAAACTGGCCACGATCGGGCACGCCCCGTCCAGCGTCTTGTCGAGGTTGCGGGGCAGGGGAGCGCCGTAGAACGGGGCGGAAGCGCCGAAACCCTTGGGAGACATGACCAATGCGAACTGGCCGCCCATGCAGAACCCCGCGATGCCGACCTGGCCGGAACATTCCGGCATGGCTTTCAGGTGATCGCGCGCCGCCAGGATGTCCGATAGGGCGCGGCCGCGCTGCGTCTGCAGCTCCTTCATCACCCGGGTGATGCAGCGCATCCGGCCGCCCCGCGCGTACATGTTGGGGGTGATCGCCACATAGCCGGCCTGGGCGATGCGCTTGTTCGTCGACTCCTTATCCCTGCCGTATCCGAACGCGTCATGAATCACGACGACGCCCGGCCACGGGCCCTGACCCGAGGGAAGGTCCAGCAGCGCGTCGATCGGTCCGTCGGGCGTGTCGATCTCAATCGTGGTCATAGCGTCATCTAACTGCAATCGCCCCGGACACCACCATGGGAACTTCGACGCGGTCGGCGTACGTTGCCCTGACATGCTGTCACGGCTGTTTCTCGGCTACGCCGTCGTCGAGCTGGCGGCGATCATCGCCCTGGTCTCGACGATCGGGTGGGGTTGGACGCTGCTGGCATTGGCGGGCACCTTCCTGCTCGGATGGGGCCTCCTGGTGCCGATGATGGGCTCGCACCTGCTGCGCCAGGTCGGCGACCTCCGCTCCGGTCTCGCAGAGCCCCGCACCGCGGTGCGGGACGGGACGCTGGTCTCGCTGGCCACCCTGCTGGTCTTGGTACCCGGCCTCGTGACAACGGCGCTGGGGCTGTTGCTGATGGTGCGACCCGTACGGTCGGCCGTCGGGCCCGGTTTGGCCGCGATCGCGATGCGCGGACTGCGGCGGCGCATGCCGCTGCTCGCCGACACGACTCTGTTCGGCGCCGGCGCGCGTCAGACCGGCGGCCCCGCGCAAGACGGCTACATCGACGGCGAGGTCGTCGACGTCCGGGACTACCGCCCGCCCGCCCTCGAGAACGAGCCGGTCCGCGGCGGATTCCCGGGCCGGCCCGCCTGGGACTGATCGCCCCGCCCCGAAGCCCACGTAGTTTTGCCCTGTGAGCCACACGCCCACCACGCTGTTGGTCAATGGCCGGGTGCACAGCCCGAGCCATCCGGACGCCACCGCCATGGCGGTGCGAGGCGACGTCATCGCCTGGCTGGGCAGCGACGACGTCGGCCGCAGCCTGTTTCCCGACGCTGACATCGACGACGTGGACGGCGGTTTTCTGGCGCCGGGATTCGTGGACAGCCACATCCACCTCACCGCCACCGGCCTGACGCTCAGCGGCCTCGACCTGCGCGCGGCCGGCTCGAGAGAGCAGTGCCTCCAGCTGGTGGCCGATTACGCGGCGGCCCACCCGGGCCTTCCCGTCTGGGGCCACGGGTGGGACGAATCGTCGTGGCCCGAGAACAGCGCGCCAACCACCGCCGACCTCGACGCCGTCCTGGGTGACCGGCCCGCCTACCTGTCCAGAGTCGACGTCCACTCCGCGCTGGCCTCGACAGCGCTGCGCCAGCGCATCGCGGACCTGCCGGCGGCCGGCGGCTTCCATCCCGACCGGCCGCTCACCGCCGACGCGCACCATCTGGTCCGCGCCGCCGCCCGCGACATGCTCACGCCCGAGCAGCTCGCCGAAGCCCGCACGGCCGCCCTGCGGGCCGCCGCGGCGGCAGGCATCGTCGCGGTGCACGAATGCGCCGGACCCGAGATCGGCGGCCTCGACGACTGGCTGCGGCTGCGGTCGCTCGATCAGGGCGTCGAGGTGACCGGCTACTGGGGTGAGGCCGTGAGCACCCCGGCACGGGCGCGCGCGCTCATCGAGGAGACCGGAGCCCGCGGGCTGGCCGGCGACCTGTTCGTCGACGGCGCGCTCGGGTCCCGCACCGCCTGGCTGCACGAGCCCTACGCCGACGCCGCGGACCGGTTCGGCACCTGCTACCTCGACCCCGACCTCGTCGAGGCGCACCTGCGCGCGTGCACCGAGGCCGAGGTGACCGCCGGCTTCCATGTCATCGGCGATGCCGCGGTGTCGGCGGTGGTGACGGCCCTCGAACGGGTCGTCGCCGACCTCGGGGCGGTGGCCGTCGCCCGGTGCGGGCACCGGTTGGAGCACCTTGAAATGGTCACCGCCGAGCAGGCCGGCCGCCTCGGGCAATGGGGCGTGATCGCCAGCGTGCAGCCCAACTTCGACGCGCTGTGGGGCGGCGCCGACGGCATGTACGCGCGGCGTCTCGGCGCCGAACGAGGCCGTCGGCTCAATCCGTTTGCGCTGTTAGCATCGCAAGGCGTGCCCCTCGCGCTTGGTTCCGATGCGCCGGTCACGGGCCTCGACCCGTGGGCGAGCGTGCGCGCGGCGGTCAACCACCACACGCCGGGCAGCGGGGTCTCCGCGCGGGCGGCGTTCGCCGCCGCGACCCGCGGCGGCTGGCGCGCCGCCGGCATCGACGACGGCAGGACGGGAACCCTGGTGCCGGGCGCGCCGGCCTCCTACGCCGTCTGGGACGCCGCGGCCCTGGAGGTCCACGCGCCCCGCGACGCCGTTCAGCGCTGGTCGACGGACCCGCGCGCCCGGGTCCCGGCCTTGCCGCGCCTGGGCCCGACCGACGCCTTGCCGCGGTGCCGGCGAACGGTGCATCGGGGCGCTGTCATCCATGGCTAGGGAATGGTTCGGCCGGAAAGACCGCCCCGGCCCAGCCGACGAGCCCGACCCGGCGGCCGGCGACCTGGCGGTCCCCCCGGACACCGACCCGATCGGCGACGAAGCCGAATCGGATCGCGACGACGATCCCGCCGACATCGCCCCGGAGTCCGGGGCCGGTGACGCCGCCGCGGAACCGGGCGCCGTGCCGCTCACGCACCGACTGCGGCCGGCGCTCGCGGCGCTGGGGGCGGGAACGCTCGCGCGGCTGCCCGGCGTCCGGGCGGCCATGCTGCCGCGGCTGACCCGGTTGCCGTGCGCCATCGGGGGCGGCGTTCTGCTGTTCACCAGCTTCCCGTCGCTGAATTGGTGGTGGGCCGCGGTCGTTGCGGCCTCGCTGCTGGCCTGGGTGCTCAAGCATCCGGCAACAACTCCGGCCGGTGGTCTGGGCTACGGGTTCCTGTTCGGGCTGGCGTTCTATCTTCCGCTGCTGCCCTGGGTCAGCACGCTCGTCGGCGCCGTGCCCTGGATGGTGCTGGCGATGACGTGTGCGCTGTTTCCCGCGCTATTCGGCCTGTGCGCCGTGCTCGTGCGCGGGCTGCCGGGCTGGCCCGTCTGGTTCGCGCTGGTGTGGGCGGCCCAGGAATGGTTGAAATCGATCGTCCCGTTCGGCGGCTTCCCATGGGGAGTGGTGGCATTCGGACAAGCGCAGGGCCCGTTCCTGCCGTTGGCCAAGCTAGGGGGGCCCGCGCTGCTCTCGTTGGCGATCGTGCTGATCGGGTTCAGCGCGACCGCGATCGAACTGGAAATCGTCAAGTGGTGGCGCACCGGCAACCGGGCGCACCGCGGTGCCGGCGAAGAGGAGGCGGCCAACGCCGATGCGGCACCGCCTGCGGTGGTGCTGCCCGGCGTCTGCATCTGCCTGGTGCTCTTCGCATCCGTCGTCGTCTGGCCGCAGGTTCGGCACGCCGGCACCGGGTCGGGCGGCGAGCCCTCGGTCACCGTCGCCCTGGTGCAGGGCAACGTGCCGCGACTCGGGCTCGACTTCAACGCGCAACGCCGGGCGGTCCTCGACAACCACGTCCGCGAGACGCTGCGGCTGGCGGAGGATGTGCGCGCGGGGCAGGCGCCACAACCCCAGTTCGTCATCTGGCCGGAGGACTCCTCCGACATCGACCCCCTGGCCAACGTCGACGCCGCGCTGGAAATCTCACAGGCGGCGACCGCGATCGGCGCGCCGATCCTGATCGGCACGGTCTCGGAGCTGCCCGGCAGCCCACCGGAGAACCCCCAATACACCAACACGATGATCGTGTGGAATCCGTCGACGGGGCCCGCCGATCGGCACGACAAAGAGATCGTGCAGCCGTTCGGCGAATACCTGCCGATGCCGTGGCTGTTCAAGCACCTATCCGGCTACGCCAACCGAGCCGGGAACATGGTGCCCCGCCCGGGCAGCGACGTCGTGCACATCGCCGGGGTGCCGATCGGGGTGGCCACCTGCTGGGAAGTGATCTTCGACCGCGTCCCGCGCAAAGCCGTCCTGAATGGCGCCCAATTGTTGGCCGTGCCGAGCAACAACGCCACCTTCAACAAGACGATGAGCGAACAACAGCTGGGCTTCGCCAAGGTGCGGGCCGTCGAGCACGATCGCTATGTGCTGGTCGCGGGCACCACCGGGATCAGCGCCGTGATCGCCCCCGACGGCGCCGAGCTGGTGCGCACCGACTTCTTCCAGCCCGATTACCTGGACATACAGGTGCGCCTGAAGACGAAACTGACGCCGGCGACCCGCTGGGGTCCCATCCTGCAATGGCTCCTGGTCGCGGTGGCCGCGGGGGCGATCCTGGCCGGGATACGGCAGAATGGTTGGTTCGCGCGTCCGGTTCGTCGGAGGTCCGAGGCCCCGAACGAATCCCCAGACACCGGTGCGCCCTCGGGTGAAGCCCCGCTTGACGAGGACAGTCCGCCCGCCGAGGGCGGGGACCAGGCGCCGCCGGGCGACGGCGGTGACTACACTCCGCTCCACGAGGGCGGCCGACGACCGTCGCGTAATTTCGGGCGACACAGAGGAGCTACATGACCACCGGCCAGCCGGCGCCCCGCGGCCCGGGGAATCGTCCCAGCGAGCGTGTCCTGGTGATCATCCCCACCTACAACGAGCGGGAGAACCTGCCGGTCATCCACCGGCGGCTGAAGGACGCGTGCCCCCACGTCCACCTGCTGATCGTCGACGACAGCAGCCCGGACGGAACCGGCGAGCTCGCCGAGGAGCTGGCGGCCGCCGACGCGGGCCACACCCACGTGATGCACCGCACCGCCAAGGACGGCCTGGGCGCGGCGTACCTGGCGGGCTTCGCGTGGGGTCTGAGCCGCGACTACTCGGTGCTGGTCGAGATGGATGCCGACGGCAGCCACGCGCCCGAGCAGCTTCACCGTCTGCTGGACGCGGTCGACGCCGGAGCCGACCTGGCCATCGGATCCCGCTACGTCGAGGGCGGGTCGGTGCGGAACTGGCCATGGCGGCGCTGGGCGCTGTCCTGGACGGCCAACACCTACGCGCGGCTCGCGCTGGGGATCGGTGTCCACGACATCACCGCCGGCTACCGCGCCTACCGGCGGGAAGTCCTCGAGGCGATCGGTCTCGAGGCGGTGGACTCCAAGGGCTACTGCTTCCAGATCGACCTGACCTGGCGCACCGTGTGCAGCGGGTTCGTCATCGTCGAGGTGCCGATCACCTTCACCGAGCGCGAACTCGGCGTCTCCAAGATGAGCGGATCGAACATCCGCGAGGCGCTGATGAAGGTCACCCGATGGGGCATCGAGGGCCGCAAGACCCGCGCCGGCACCCAGCGCGCCGACAACCGCAGCTAAAGCGGTCTGAGGTCAGCCGCGGCGGCGTGTCCGGATGATTTCGAGCCGCTCCTTGAGCAGCTCTTCGAGCTCTTCGACGCTGCGCCGCTCCAGCAACATGTCCCAGTGCGTGCGCGGGGGCTTCACCTTCTTCGGCTCGGGCAGGTCGCCCTCGATCAGGGTGCCTTCCAAGCCGTTGCGGCACAGCCACGTGCCGGGAATTTCAGCGTCGTCGGCGAAAGGGACCTCGAACTCTTCGCCGTTCTCGGTGCGGTACTTCGCGAGCTGACGTGGGGCGAGGTCGTGATTGCGGTCGGTCTCGTAGCTCACGGCTCCGAGGCGACTGCCTCTAAGGACGCGATCAGCCATGTTGCTACTCCTCTAGGTCTACTGAACTTCGGGCTGCTGTAATGCAATTCTGTCCGCTTGGCAAACGTTGCGGCGGTCTGCGTAGTTCCCCGGTCGGGTGGCCGGCGTACGCGACGCGACCTTCAATGATACCGGGATCGCCGCGCAATCCCGACTAAAGTCGGCAGGCGTGAGCCGCCGTCCCCGCCCGCAGCCGTGCCGTTGGTGCGGTCGAGACGTGTCCGACGCCGGGATGGGACGCCGCCGCCAGTACTGCCGCCAGTCGTGCCGGCAGCGGGCGTACGAACAACGCGCCTCGTTGACCCGGGGCGGTGCCGGCGCCTCGCTGGCCTTGCCTCCCGACGCGGTGGTCCTTTCGGCCGACGACGCCGCCGACCTGTCCGACCGGGTCTACCAGGTGCGGTGCGCGGCGGAGGATGTCGCCACCGCCCTCGACGAGGGAGCGCAGGCGACCGAACTGCGCGAACTGTGCGACCTGCTGATCAGGGCCGCCCGGGCGGCCGACGGCTGGCGCCGGGTGGGCGTCTGAGCCGTCCTGACCACTGCCGATGCATAGCCGGGTACAGTCGCGCCATGGACGGCGCGTCAGTTGTATCCCGGCGTACCGGGGTCGTGAGATGCCCCGGCACCCGCGGGCGCAACGGCGCGTTCCGGATCCCCTTGGACAAGGCGTGCCTCACGCCGATGCCGGTTCTCCCGTAGCAGTCGGGAGCATCGGGCGTTTTGAAATACCGTCAGAGTTGGCCATACTCACCAGCGACATTCTTGGGCCGGAGAGCGGCACGGCATCGCATCGTGCAGCAAATTCCGTGACTCGGCGAGAGTCGCATCGGGGCAGCTGACGGCCAAGTTAGGCGAGAGGTAGTGATGGTGGATCAACTCCAGCATGCGACCGAAGCGCTGCGCAAAGCGCTGGTCCAGGTCGAGCGCCTGAAACGCACCAACCGTGCGCTGCTGGAGCGGTCGAGCGAGCCGATCGCGATCGTCGGTATGTCCTGCCGCTTCCCCGGCGGAGTCGAGACACCAGAAGACCTGTGGCAGATGGTGGCCGACGGCCGCGATGTGATCACCGATTTCCCCAACGATCGCGGCTGGGACCTGGCGAGCCTGTACGACCCGGACCCCGACGCCCGCCACAAGACCTACGCGCGGACCGGCGGTTTCGTGGACGGTGTCGCCGACTTCGATCCGGCCTTTTTCGGCATCGCTCCGAGCGAGGCACTCGCGATGGACCCGCAACATCGGATGCTGCTGGAACTGTCTTGGGAGGCCTTGGAACGGGGCGGCATCGACCCGAGCGGGCTGCGGGGCAGCGCGACCGGGGTGTTCGCCGGGCTTATCGTCCAGGGCTACGGCATGCTCGCCGAGGAGATCGAGGGCTACCGCCTGACCGGCATGACCTCCAGCGTCGCCTCCGGTCGGGTGTCGTATGTGCTGGGACTCGAGGGCCCGGCGGTGTCGGTGGACACGGCGTGTTCGTCGTCGTTGGTCGCGTTGCACATGGCGGTTCAGTCGTTGCGCTCGGGGGAGTGCGATCTGGCGCTGGCCGGGGGCGCGACCGTCAACGCCACCCCGACGGTCTTCGTCGAGTTCAGCCGCCACCGAGGGCTGGCCCCCGACGGCCGGTCCAAGGCGTACGCCGGGGCTGCCGACGGAGTCGGCTGGTCGGAGGGCGGGGCGATGCTCGTCGTCGAGCGGCTCTCGGATGCCAGGCGGTTGGGCCATCCGGTGCTGGCGCTGGTGCGCGGCTCGGCGGTCAATCAGGACGGCGCATCGAACGGGCTGACCGCGCCCAACGGCCCCTCGCAGCAGCGGGTGGTGCGGGCGGCGCTGGCCAATGCCGGCCTGTCGACGGCAGACGTCGACGTGGTGGAAGGCCACGGAACAGGCACCACGCTGGGCGACCCCATCGAGGCCCAGGCGTTGTTGGCGACGTACGGCCAGGACCGGCCCGAGCCCCTGTGGCTGGGCTCGATCAAGTCGAACATGGGCCATACCCAGGCCGCCGCGGGCGTGGCGGGCGTGATCAAGATGGTCCAGGCCATGCGTCACGAAATGCTGCCGGCGACACTGCATGTGGACGTGCCCAGCCCGCACGTCGATTGGTCGGCGGGATCGGTCTCGTTGCTGACCGAGGCGCGGCCCTGGCCCGCGAATCGCCACGTACAACGGGCCGGGGTGTCGTCGTTCGGGATCAGCGGCACCAACGCACACGTGATCATCGAGGCGGTCCCGGCGCCCGAGCCGCTGACCGACCGCCCGAAGCCCGCGACGGTGCCGTGGGCGTTGTCGGCAAAGTCACTGTCGGCGTTGAGGTCTCAGGCCGCCCGGTTGGCCGGGCACCTGCGCGGCCACGACGAGATCGACGTCGCCGACGTGGCCTGGTCGTTGGCCGGCCGCGCCACCTTCGAGCACCGGGCCGTCGTCGTCGGTGCCGATCGGGATCGATTGCTGGCCGGGCTCGACGAGTTGACCGCCTCAGATATTCAGGACCCGGCCGGTTCGGTCATCCAGGGCAGCGCGCCACCCGCGGGCAAGAACGTCTTCGTGTTCCCCGGCCAAGGCTCGCAATGGCTGGGTATGGGGATCGAATTGCTCGACACCGCACCGGTATTCGCGCACCAGATCGACGCGTGCGCGGAAGTCTTCGCGGAATTCGTCGACTGGTCGCTGATCGACGTGCTGCGCGGCAACGCGGACGCCCCGGGCTTGGACCGGGTGGACGTCGTGCAGCCGGTGCTGTTCGCGGTGATGGTGTCGCTGGCCGAACTGTGGAAGTCGGTCGGCGTCAGCCCCGACGCGGTGATCGGCCATTCGCAGGGAGAGATCGCCGCCGCGTTCGTCGCCGGCGCGCTGTCGCTGCGCGACGCCGCTCAGGTGGTCACGCTGCGCAGCAAGTTGTTGCGGTCGATGGCCCACTCCGGAGGCATGCTGTCCATCGCGTGCAGCACCGAACGCGCACGGGAGTTGTTGGCGCCCTACGGCAACCGTGTCAGCATCGCCGCCGTCAACGGCCCCTCGGCGGTGGTCGTGTCGGGCGAAGTGGCCGCGCTCGACGAACTCGCCGGTTTCTGCGTGGACCTGGAGCTGCGCACCCGCCGGATCGACGTGGACTACGCGTCGCACTCGGTCGAGGTCGAGGCCATTCGCGACGAGCTGGCCGAGGCCCTGGCCGGTATCGAGCCCCGTTCCTCGCGTGTCGCCTTCTTCTCCACCGTGACCGGAAGCCGTTTGGACACAGCCGGTTTGGACGCGGCCTACTGGTACCGCAACATTCGGCAGACCGTGCAGTTCGACCAGGCGGTGCGCGCCGCCTGCGAGCACGGGTACCGCACGTTCATCGAATCGAGCCCGCACCCCGCGCTGATCGCCGGGATCGAAGGCAGCGCCAACGACTGCCTGAAAAACTCGGCCGGCGACCCCGAGGCCATCGTGGTTCCCACCCTGGGCCGCGATGACGGCGGCCTCGAGCGCTTCCTCACGTCGGCCGCCGCAGCATTCGCGGCCGGTGTGAGCGTGAACTGGCGTGGCGTCTTGTCCGGGGCGGGCTTCGTGGAACTGCCCACCTACGCCTTTGACCGGCGCAGGTTTTGGCTGTCCGGCGAGGGCATCGGGGCCGACGCCGCCGGGCTGGGGCTCGGGACCAGCGAGCACGCATTGCTCAGCGCGGTCGTCGAACTGCCGGCCTCGGACGGGGTGCTGCTGACCGGCCGGCTGTCGCCCGGCCTGCAGGGCTGGCTGGCCGATCACGCCGTCTCCGGTGCCGCGGTGTTCCCCGGCGCGGGTTTCGTCGAGTTGGCGATCCGGGCCGGCGACGAAGTCGGCTGCTCGGTGGTCGACGAACTCACATTGCAGGCGCCCCTGATGTTGCCCGCGGCCAGTTCCGTTGCCGTGCAGGTCGTTGTCGGTCCCAGCGAAGAATCGGGGCGCCGCGCCGTCTCGGTGTTCTCCCGCGCCGACGCCGGTTCGGCGTGGGTGTGTCACGCGGAGGGTGTGCTGAGTTCGCGGTCCATCGAGCCCCGCGCCGATCTGTCGGTGTGGCCGCCCGCGGGCGCGGTTGCCGTGGAGGTCGCCGACGGCTACGACCAGCTCGCGGCGCACGGCTACGGGTACGGCCCGGCGTTTCGTGGTTTGACCGCGACGTGGACCCGCGGAGACGAGGTGTTCGCCGAGGTGCGGCTGCCGGACGCGGCGGGAGGCGTCGGCGGTTTCGGCGTGCACCCGGCGTTGCTCGACGCGGCGATGCATGCCGTCATCATGGCCCAGCAGGCGGCGGGCCAGCCCGTCGAAGTGATGTTGCCGTTCTCGTGGCAGGACGTGTCGTTGCATGCCGCGGGCGCGACCGCGGTCCGCGTGCGGATCGCACCGACCGACAATGGCCCGCATGCGGGTGCCGGCACCGCCGCCATCTCGATCGAGCTGGCCGACGGGCTGGGCCTGCCGGTGCTGTCGGTGGGGACGATGGTCGCCCGGCCGGTGAGCGAGCGGCAGCTGCGTGCGG
>NZ_LZIX01000231.1:0-6119 GCF_001666955.1 Mycobacterium sp. E735
GGACGGTGACGGCGGTCGGAGCAGGCGTCGCGGACCATACGGTCGGCGATCGAGTCGGAGGGTTGTGCGGCGGCGGCTCTTGGGGTTCCTTCGTCACGTGCGATGCGCGACTGGCGGTCGCCCTGCCGGCGGGGCTTTCCGACGGCCAGGCCGCCGCGGCGTCCACCACGCACACCACCGCGTATCACGCCTTGCATGAGCTGGCCCACGTCAAGGCCGATGATCGCGTCTTGATCCACTCCGCGGCAGGAGGGGTAGGGCAAGCGGCGATTGAGATGGCTCGCGCGGCGGGTGCCGACATATTCGCCGCCGCCGACAACGAGACGCACCGACAACTTCTGCGGGACAGCGGGATCGGATACGTCTACGACTCGCACAGCACGGACTTCGCCGACCTGATCCGTCGCGACACCGGCGGCCACGGCTTGGACATCGTGGTCAACTCGGGCTCCGGCGTCACCCAACGGTCCGGGCTCGAATTGCTGGCGCCGGGTGGCCGATTCATCGACATCAGCCATCGGGAGGCCCGGCTGGGACCAATCCCCGCAAACAATATCGCATTCCACACCGTGGACATGGCGCTGCTGTCGGCGAGCGAACCGGATCGCGTGCGCACCCTGCTGAGCACTGTGTACCGGTTGATCGCCGACGGCGCCCTACCGATGCCCGACACCACGCACTACTCGCTTGCGGACGCGGACAACGCGATTCGTCTCATGGCGGGCGGCGGACAGACCGGCAACGTCGTGTTCGACATACCGAGAAGCGGTGTCCGACGTGTGCCGGTGCCGCCGGCGCAGGCCCGGGTCTTCCGCCGCGACGGCGCCTACCTCATCACTGGGGGCCTCGGGGGCCTTGGTCTGTTCTTGGCGGAGAAGATGGCGGCGGCGGGCTGCGGGCGCATCGTGCTGTGTTCACGTTCGCAGCCGACGCCCGATGCCATCGAAACGGTCGAGCGCATCAGGGCAAGCGGCGCCGACGTCACGGTGGAGTGCGGTGACGTCGCGGAACCCGGCACCGCGCGCCGATTGGTTGCCACCGCGACCGCCACCGGCCTCCCGGTGCGGGGTGTGCTGCACGCGGCCGCGGTGGTAGACGACGCCACCCTGGTCAACATCACCGCAGAACTCGTCGAGCGGGATTGGAGCCCAAAGGTTCACGGCGCGTGGCACCTCCACACCGCCACGCTCGACCAGCCGTTGGACTGGTATTGCTCGTTTTCGTCGGCCGCCGCCCTGGTGGGCTCTCCCGGCCAGGGCGCCTACGCCGCGGCCAACAGCTGGCTGGACGCCTTCACCCACTGGATGCGGGCTCAGGGCCTGCCGGCTATCACCATCGGCTGGGGTCCCTGGGCCCGGATCGGGCGCGCCACCGCCCTGGCGGACAGCTCGGGCATGGCGATCGGGCCCGAGGAGGGCGCGTACGCGTTCGATGCGCTGCTGCGTCACGACCGCGCCTACACCGGCTACGCGCCGATCACGGGCGCACCGTGGTTGAAGCTGTTGACCGAGCGCAGCCCGTTCACCGAGGCGTTTCGCCCCGTCGGCGACGCAACGGGCACAAGCAAACTCCGCGCCGAGCTCAACGAGCTGCCCATGGACGAGTGGCCGGCCTCGCTGCGGCGACTGATCTCCGATCAAGTCAGCTTGATTCTGCGTCGCAGCGTGGATCCGGATCGGCCGCTGTCCGGATACGGCCTCGACTCACTCGGTGCGCTCGAACTACGTACTCGCATCGAAACCGAAACGGGGGTTCGCATCCCGTCCGCCGACATCTCGACCATCACGATCCGTGGTCTGGCGGGGCTGTTGTGCGAAAAACTGGCACCCGCGGAAGTCGCCTGATTCCGGGGGGTGATGGATGCAATTTGACGAGCGCGCGCTCCCCTTGACACGGGGACAGCTCGACATCTGGCTAGCACAGGAAACGGGCCGGTCCCGCACCGATTGGCAACTTGGCCTCTTCGTCAAAATCGAAGGACGCGTGGAGCGCAAGCCCCTCGAGTGGGCGATCCGCCGGGCGCTTCGGGAGGCCGAACCCGTTCGGACGTCATTCTTTTCGGATGACGGCCAGGTCCTGCAGCAGTCGATTGACGACCCGGAGGTTGACCTCGCCTTCCACGACCTGCGCGGCTCGGATCATCCCGTGCGGAAGGCCCAGGAGATCGCGGCGTCGATTCAGCGCACGCCCATGCCCTTCACCGGACCGCTGTTCAGGTTCGCGCTCTTCCAGACGGGCGTCAACGAATTCTATTGGTTCACTTGCTGTCACCACATCGTCGCCGACGCGTCGGGCATTGCCCTCGTCGGCCATCGGATCGCGACCATCTACTCCGCAGTCATCTCGGGCGCGCCCATGCCGTCCCCATTCTTCGGCTCGCTGGCGGACCTGGTCGCATGCGACTCGGAGTACGAAGCGTCGGCAGACTACCTCGAGGATCAGGCGTACTGGTCGAAGAATCTGCCATCCGACGACGGACCGGATCGGTGGTTGCGGCGGGGTGCCGGTGAGCGCGGTCCATATCGTTCCTCGGCGCCGGTCCAGCTGGATCCCGCGGTCATTCGCCGAGTCGAAGAGTTGTCCCACGCCTGGGAAATGCCGCGGTCATCGGTCATCACCGCCGCGTGCGCCCTGTTGGTGCGAGCCTGGAGTCACAACGGTTCGGAGGTGGTGCTCGACTTCCCGGTGAGCAGGCGGGTCACCCCGGAATCGAAGACGCTTCCCGGCATGGTCTCCGGCGTCGTTCCGCTGGTTTTGAAACTCTCGCCGGATGCCACGGTGGGTGACTTCTGCCGCCACGTCGATGCGCGAATACGTGAAGCGTTGCAACATCAGCGCTTTCCCGTGCGGGCACTGGAACGCAAGGCACGCTCCGGCGACCCCCGGCAGTTCGCCCAGCGGGTGAGCGTCAACTTCCTTCCCGCTGTGCTCGCCTTGGACTTCGGCGGCGTGGCGGCCTCGGCGTCATACACCAATTCCGGTCTCGCCGATGGCTTCGGGTTGTTCTTCTCCGCAGCCGGTGACCAACTGCTGTTCGGCACCGAGGGTGCCGGGGAGCTGTTTGCGGGCTTCGCCGTCGCAGACCTGGCCGAACGGTTGCTGCGGGTGCTGGCCGCGATGGCCGGCGACCCCGAACGTCGGCTGCTGTCGATCGACCCATGGGGCGCCGACGAGCACGCGCGGCTCGATGGGTGGGGCAACCGGGCGGTGCTGACCCAGCGGGCACCCGAGCCCGCGTCGATTCCGGAGCTGTTCGTCGATCAGGTTTCGCGAGCGCCAGCGGCGGTGGCGTTGACCTTCGAAGGCCGTTCGATGACCTACCGGGAACTCGACGAGGCCGCTAATCGACTGGCCCGTTTCTTGATCGGTCGGGGCGCGGGCCGCGGGCAACGTGTGGCTCTGCTGCTCGCCCGTTCGCCCGACGCCGTCATCGCGATGCTCGCGGTGCTCAAGACCGGGGCGGCGTATCTGCCGATCGATCCGGATCTGCCTGATGCGCGGATCGAGTTCATGCTCACCGACGCCACCCCGATCGCCGTCGTGACGACTGCGGAACTGCGGCCGCGGCTCGACGGGTGCGAGCCGACGGTCGTCGACATCGCGCACCCCGACGTAGCCACTCAACCCGGTGCCGCATTGCCTCCGCCCGCACCCGACGACATTGCCTACCTCATCTACACCTCCGGGACCACCGGTGTTCCGAAGGGCGTCGCCGTCACCCACCACAACGTGACTCAGCTCCTGCGATCGCTCAACCCTTCCGGACTGGTTTGGGCGCAGTGGCATTCGTTGGCCTTCGACGCCTCTGTCGAAGAGATCTGGAGTGCGTTGCTGTTCGGGGGCCGGCTGGTGGTGGTGCCCGAAGGGGTGGCCGGCTCGCCCGACGACTTCCGCGCGTTGCTCATCGACGAGCGGGTAGAGATGCTGAGCCAAACCCCCTCGGCCCTGGCAGCGCTACCCGCCGAAAACTTCGGAGCGACAACGCTACTGGTGGCCGGCGAAGCGTGTCCGGCCGAGGTCGTGGATCGATGGGCACCGGGACGGCTTATGGTCAACGGCTACGGCCCGACCGAGACCACCGTGTGCGCGACCAGAAGTGCGCCGTTGACGCCGGACTCGGGCGTGCCGCCGATCGGCGCGCCGGTGTCCGGGGCGGCGGCGTTCGTCCTCGACGAATGGTTACGTCCGGTTCCCGCCGATGTCGTTGGCGAGCTGTATATCGCGGGCCGCGGCGTGGCCGTCGGGTATTGGCGGCGGGCCGGCCTATCCGCGTCGCGGTTTGTCGCCTGCCCGTTCGGGTCGCCCGGAGGGCGCATGTACCGAACCGGGGATCTGGTGCGCTGGGACACGAGCGGGCAACTGCACTATGTGGGCCGCGCCGACGAGCAGGTCAAAATTCGTGGATACCGCATAGAACTCGGCGAAGTCCGCGCCGCATTGGCCGCGCTGGACGGTGTGGATCACGCCGCGGTGATCACCCGCGAAGACCAACCCGGCGCCCCGCGCCTGGTCGGCTACGTCACCGGCACGATCGACGCGGCCGACGCGCGCGCCGCGCTGGCCGGTCGGCTGCCCGGCTTCATGGTGCCGTCCGCGGTCGTGGTGATGGCTGCGTTGCCGCTGACGGTCAACGGCAAACTCGACACGCGAGCCCTCCCCGCGCCGGAATACAGCGATGCCAGCCGATTTCGCGCCCCGGTCACTGCGGTGGAGGAGGTGCTGGCCGGCGCCTTCGCACAGGTTCTCGGCCTCGAACGGGTCGGGATCGACGAGTCGTTCTTCGACTTGGGCGGCGATTCACTGTCGGCCATGCGCCTCGTCACCGCCATCAACAAGTCATTGAAAGCCGGCCTGTCGTTACGCGCCTTGTTTGACGCGCCCACGGTGGCGCTCCTGGCGCCGCACCTCAATGACGACGGGGCCGAGCGCGAGCCTTTGGTGGCGGGCGACCGGCCCGCTGTCCTTCCGCTGTCGTTCGCCCAGAGCCGGCTCTGGTTCCTCGAGCAATGGCGGGACCGCGCCGCGACCTACAACATGCCCACCGCGTTTTGGATCAGCGGGCCGTTGAACGTAGAGGCCCTTGGGGCGGCCCTCGACGACGTCATCGGCCGCCACGAGTCTCTGCGCACGATATTCCCCGATACCGACGGCGTCCCGTTCCAGCGGGTGTTGCCGGCCCGAAGCGGTATGTGGCAAGGCGGGGACGCGGCCGTGGCGTCGTTGCCCGAGCAGGACATACCCGCCGCGTTGACGGCCCTGGCCGGCCATCGCTTCGACCTATCGACTGACATCCCGATTCGCGTGCGGGTGTACTCGGTCGGCCCGGAGCGGCATGTGATCGGAATCGTTCTGCACCACATCGCCTTTGACGGGTTGTCGCTGGCTCCGATGGTGCGGGACATCAGCGTGGCCTACCGGGCGCGCGAGCGCGGCCAGCCACCCGACTGGCGTGAATTGCCGGTGCAGTATGCGGATTACACGTTGTGGCAGCGGGCGCAGTTCGGTGATCTCGATGCCGGTAGTGGTCCGATCGGCAGGCAGTTGGCGTTTTGGGAGGATGCGCTGGCGGCGATGCCGGAGCGGTTGGTATTGCCGACGGATCGGCCTTATCCGGTGGTGGCCGATCAGTGTGGGGCGACGGTGGCGGTGGAGTGGCCGGCGGGGTTGCAGCAGCGGGTGCGTGCGGTGGCCCGGGAGTGCAACGCGACGAGTTTCATGGTGGTTCAGGCGGCGTTGGCGGTGTTGCTGTCTCGGCTGAGCGCGAGTTCCGATGTAGTGCTGGGCTTTCCGACCGCCGGTCGAGATGATCCCGCGCTCGACGAATTGGTCGGCTTCTTCGTGAACACCCTGGTGCTGCGGCTGGATCTCACCGGGAACCCCACGGTCGCGGAGTTGCTGAACCAGACCCGTGAAAAGGGTCTCGCCGCCCTCGAGCATCGGGACGTGCCGTTCGAGGTGCTGGTTGAGCGGCTTAATCCGGTTCGGTCGTTGGCGCATCATCCGCTTGTGCAGGTGATGTTGGCGTGGCAGAGCCTGGCGGGGGCCGGTGGCGTAGACGGTGGTTTCGGTGGGGCCGTAACCGTTGACCATCACCCGCCCGGGCGCCCAGCGTGCGAGGA
>NZ_LZIX01000232.1:0-897 GCF_001666955.1 Mycobacterium sp. E735
ACCACCGATCCGGCGTCGCCGTTGGTGAACTCGCCGATGGGGACGGTCAACGTCGCGGGGGAACCGCGCAGCCCCCAGCCGAGGCGGGCCAGGTCCCACACGTGGTCGCCGCGGTCAACGGTCAGGGCGTCGGCCACGGCGCGCGGCACCGCGTACCAGCGCCACGGATTGAGCCACACCGCCGGGCGGCCTGCGGCCTGCAGCAGCGCGGCCACAAACTGCCGCTGATTGACCATGCGGTCCAGGTCCGCTCGTGGGGTGGCGCGCGTCCTGACGTATCCAAGGGCGTTGCGGCCGTTGACTTTCTGGCAACCGGCGGGCAGGTCGATCCCGGCCAAGGGGTCGTTGAGCGGCGTCGTCGGACATATCGTCACCCCGCCGAGTGCGTCGACCACCCCGGCGAATCCGCCGAATCCGATTTCGGCGTAGTGGTCGAGGCGCAGCCCGGTGGCCTCCTCCACGGTCTGCGCCAGCAGGGATGCCCCGCCCAAGGAGAAGGCGGCGTTGATCTTGTCCTTGCCGTGGCCGGGGATCGGGACGTAGGAATCGCGCGGTATCGACACCAGCGTCACCCGCCCGCCGGACCACAACTCTGGCAGGTGCACCAGCAGGATGGTGTCGGTGCGGCTGCTGCCGATGTCGCCGCCGGTCGCCAGGTCCTCCTGCTGTTCGGGGCTGAGTCCTTGGCGGCTGTCCGAGCCCACCAGCAACCAGTTGGTGCCGCGGCCGGGCCCGGGTCGTCCGGGGTAGTCGGTGAGAATCTCGTCGCGGTGCAGCCGGCTGTCGAACCAGACGGCCCCACAGACGACGGCGATCCCGGCCAGCAGCGAGCCGATCACCAGGATCGACGCCAGCGACCGGACCCACCGGCGCCAGCCGCGCCGGCGCCGCGGGGGC
>NZ_LZIX01000233.1:0-875 GCF_001666955.1 Mycobacterium sp. E735
GAGGCCGGTGTCGCCTTGCCGGCCGCGGTCGGCGCGGGCGCGGCCATCACGGCTGCGTCCAACGGGGCCGCCGTCGCGCCGGCGGAGTCCGGCGGTGAGGCCGAAGCCGAGACCCTGACCGACAGCCTGACCAACCGGTATTTCTCGGCGAGCATGGGCAAGTGGTCGCCGGACTCGGGCGAGACGGTCGCGGAGCGCCTGGGGCTGATCGTCGGCTCCGCCATGGGTTACGAGCCCGAGGACCTGCCGTGGGAGGTGCCGCTGATCGAGCTCGGGCTGGACTCGCTGATGGCGGTGCGGATCAAGAACCGCGTCGAGTACGACTTCGACCTGCCGCCGATCCAATTGACGGCCGTTCGGGACGCCAACCTCTACAACATCGAGGAGCTGATCAAGTACGCGGTCGAGCACCGCGACGAGGTCGAGCAGCTGCACGAGTACCAGCAGAGCCACTCGCCCGAGGAGATCGCCAAGGCCCAGGCGCAATTGATGAGCGGCGCCTCGCCCGCGACGGTCGCCGCGCCCGCGCCGACCGCGGCCGGCAAGGCGACACCGGCCTCCCCGGCGCGGGTCACCAGCGCGTCGTACACCAGCGTGAAGGACTCGTCGATGCGGGCGTGTACCTGCACCGAGGCGCCGCCCGGATGCCGGGTCAGCGTCGTCACCAGCCGGGCGCCCTGGCCGGGCACCGCACGCTGCTCGGCGGCCGCCAGCTGCGCGTCCGGAAGGACCTCTGCCGCAGCGGCTTTCACCAACGCGGGCAGGTCCGTCAGGCCGCGGGGGTTGTACTCCCAGACGTGGCGGCCGTCAGGCAGCGCGACGTGGTGGCGCGGCACGAGCACCGAGCTGCTGCCGTGCGCGAAGTGCACGTCCAG
>NZ_LZIX01000234.1:0-1771 GCF_001666955.1 Mycobacterium sp. E735
AGATGCGCCAACCGATTCGACGCCTCGTCCAACTCCCGATACGTCAACGACCGGCCCTCGCACGACACCGCCACCGCCCCCGGCGCACGCACCACCTGCGCGGCGAACAACGCCGGAATCGACACCGGCACCCACGGCTCGGCCAACACCGCCCGGTTGCCGATGGCACCCAGGCGGGCGCGCTCTGCGTCGTCGAGCAGGTCGATCGCCGAGAGCCGAAGGGTCGCGTCGGTCGTCAACGCGACCAGCACCGTCTGCAGGCGGTCGACCAAGGTCTCGATGGTCTCGGTGTCGAACACGTCGGTGCGGAACTCCACCGCACCGCCGATGCCGGCGGGCTGCGCGTCTTCGGTCCAGCGTTCGGCCAACGAGAACACGAGATCCATTCGGGCCGTGTGCGTGTCCAATGGCAGCGCAGTGGCGTGCGCCTCGCCCAGGGTGAGCTCGGCGGGGCCGTCGTTCTGCCAGGTCAACATGACCTGCACCAGGGGGTGATGGGTGAGGCTGCGCGTGGGGTTCAGCCGTTCCACCAGCATCTCGAAGGGCACGTCTTGATGCTCGTAGGCGGCGAGGCTGCGCTGCCGCACCTGGGCCAACACCTCTGCGAGCGTGGGGTTCCGGGCCAGATCGACCCTGAGCACCAAGGTGTTGACGAAGAAGCCGACCAGCTCGTCCAGCGCGGGGTCTTGCCGACCCGCGACCGGAAAGCCCACCGCCACATCCGAAGTCGCGCTGACCTTGGCGAGGAGCACCGCCAGCGCGGCCTGGAGCACCATAAAGCTCGTCGCGTTGTGTTCGCGAGCCACCTCGCGCACCCGTCGCTGCAACTGCGCCGGCCATTCCACGGCGACGGTGGAACCCCGGTAGTCGGCCACCGGGGGGTAGGGCCGGTCGGTGGGTAGGGCGAGATGCTCGGGCAGGTCGGCCAGAGCGTGCTGCCAATACCGAAGCTGCGCGGCGATGGGGCTGTCGGGTTCATCCAGTTCGCCCAGCAGGGACTGCTGCCACAGCGCGTAATCGACATACTGCACCGCAAGTGGCGCCCAATCGGGCGCCTTGCCCGCGCGCCGGCCGGCATAGGCGACTCCGAGGTCGCGCGCCAACGGCACCAGTGACCACCCATCGGCGGCGACGTGGTGGGCGACGGCGACCAACACGTGACGGTCGGCGGTGACCCGGAAAAGGGCTGCGCGCAGCGGGATTTCGGTGGCCAGATCAAAGGTGTGCCGTGCCGTCGCCTCGATGGCACCCTGGAGGCGGTTCGCCGGCCACCCTTCGGCGTCGACCACCCGCCAGCCGAAGTCGGCCCGCTCCGCGGGGATGACCACCTGCTGGGGTGTCCCCTCCGGCGCGACGAACACCGTGCGCAAACTTTCGTGCCGGGCCACCACGTCGGCCAGCGCCGCCCCGAGCGCGTCGACATCGAGGCGTCCGTCCAACTGCATCGCCGCGGACAGGTTGTAAACCGGTGATGGTCCCTGCAACTGATCGGTGAACCACAACCGGCTCTGCGCGAATGACAACGGAATCACCGCCGGCCGCGCACCGGTGACTATTCGGGCCGGCCGGCCCTCACCCGCACGGACATGCGGCGCCAATTGCCGAATCGTCGGCGCCTCGAACAACGTTCGCACCCCGAGGAGCGTGTCGAGGCCGGTATTGATCGCCGCCACCAAACGCATGGCCGACAGCGAGTCCCCGCCCAGGTCGAAGAAGGAGTCGTCGATGCCGACCCGTTCCACGCCCAGCACCTGGGCATAGATGCCGGCCA
>NZ_LZIX01000235.1:0-6841 GCF_001666955.1 Mycobacterium sp. E735
GCCCGCGATCGGAGGCCGCGCCGATCCACACGGGAATGGGGCGTTGGACGGGCAACGGGGCCAGCCCCGCCGCGGTCACGCTGTGGTACTTGCCGTCGAAGGTGACCGACCGCTCGGTCCACAGCCGGCGCAACAGCTCGACCTGCTCCTCGGAGCGCTTGCCGCGATTGGTGAAGTTCTCGCCCAGCGCCTCGTATTCGACCGCGTTCCAGCCCAATCCGACACCGAGCCGGAAGCGGCGGCCGGTCAGCAGATCGACCTCGGCCGCCTGCTTGGCCACCAACGCCGTCTGCCGCTGCGGCAGGATGATGACGCCGCTGACCAGCTCGAGCGAGGTGATCGCGGCCAGAAAACCGAACAAGACGAACGGCTCGTGAAACGTCGAGTCGATGTCGTATGGGCCGGCCCAGCCGCGGTGCACCAGGGGGTCGGCGCCCACGACGTGGTCGTACGCCAGGATATGGCTGAATCCGAGTTCCTGTACGCCCTCGCCGTATGCACGCACGACCGCGGGGTCGCCGCCAAGCTCGGTTTGCGGGAACACCACTCCGATGCGCACTCGCGGTGCAACCGAGCCGCCGGGGGATTGCTTCCCGCGCAATGGGAAAAAGTTTGAGGGACGGTGCCGTCTTCGCGCCTCTCGGCAAGTGGTCGCTCGAAGCGACGGTTCTCAAGGTGGTACCCGGGGGAATGTACGACACCGCCGGGCATCACAACCACGACCGCCGCCCGAATATTTCACCGACGCCCGATGATGGACGCGTGACGACAAAAAAGATTGGACATGCGCTGCGGATCGGCCGCTTCGAGCGGACTTTCGAAGCCGAGCTGACCGCGCGGTACGAGATCCCCAAGCTTCCCGACGGTCCGGGGCGCGCCGACTTCTTCGCCGAACATGCGGCTGACGTTCGCATCGTGATCACATCGGGCACGGCCGGTGTCGACGGCGACACCATCGCCGCGCTGCCCAACCTCGAGGTGATCGTCAACAACGGCGCCGGCGTGGACCTGATCGATCTGCCCGCGGCGCGGCGCCGCGGCATCGGCGTCAGCAACACGCCCGACGTCCTTTCGGACACGGTGGCCGACACCGCGCTGGGCCTGATCCTGATGACCCTGCGCCGTTTCGGCGCCGCCGACCGCTACGTGCGGGCGGGCCGCTGGCTGCGCGACGGCCCGTTCCCATACGCCCGGGACCTCAGCGGCCTGCAGGTTGGCATCCTGGGTCTGGGTCGCATCGGTTCGGCGATCGCGACCAGGCTGCTCGGATTCGACTGTGCCGTCGCGTATCACAACCGCCACCGCATCGACGGATCGCCGTACCGCTACGCCCCGTCGCCGGGGGAGCTGGCCGAGTCGGTCGACGTCCTCGTCGTGGCCACGACGGGCGATCCGCACACGCGCCACCTGGTCGACCGCTCCGTCCTCGAGGCCCTGGGCCCCGAGGGTTATCTCGTCAACATCGCCCGCGGCAGCGTCGTCGACCAGGACGCGCTGGTGGAGTTGCTGGTCGGCGGCGGCCTCGCCGGGGCCGGGCTGGATGTCTTCGTCGACGAACCCCATGTGCCGCCCGAGTTGTTCGAGCTCGACAACGTGGTCCTGTTTCCGCACATCGGCAGTGCCACCGCCCGGACCCGGAGGGCAATGGCGATGCTCGCCATCCGGAACCTGGAGAGCTACCTGGGCACCGGTGAGCTGGTGACGCCGGTGCTGCGACCGCGGAGGTGACGGCCGCGGCGGGCGCTGTCAGATCCCTCACACCGGATGGTCCATCCGGCAAATAACGGGTATCAGGCCATCCACCATGAGTGATACCACCCAGCGTCAGCTCGGGCAGACCGACAGCCCGATCGAGGACGAGCTCGAGGACGCGTTCAGCAGGATGCTGAGCGAGGGCACCCAGCGCCTGCACCGCACCTGGCGCGGCGTGCTGGTGACCGGCTTCTTCGGTGGCACCGAGGTGGGGATCGGGGTGCTTGCCTACCTGTCGGTGCTGGACGCCACCCACCGCCCGCTGCTGGCCGGGCTGGCGTTCTCGATCGGCTTCCTGGCCCTGCTGCTCGGCCGCAGCGAGCTGTTCACCGAGGGCTTCATCATTCCCGTCGTGACGGTGGCCGCCAAGCGCGCCAGCCTGCCGCAGCTGGCCAAGCTATGGGGCGGCACCATGTTCGCCAACCTGGTCGGCGGCTGGGTGATCATGTGGCTGATCATGACCGGCTTCCCGGAGCTGCACGCGCAGACCATCGAGTCCGGCACCCACTTCGCCACCGCGCCACTATCCGCCCAGAGCATGGTGCTGGCGATCCTCGGCGGCATGGTCATCACGCTGATGACCCGGATGCAACACGGCACCGACTCGGTGCCCGCCAAGATCGCCGCAGCGGTGGCCGCCGCGTTCCTGCTCGCCGGGCTGAGGTTGTTCCACTCCATCCTGGATTCGCTGCTGATCTTCGGCGCGCTGGTCACCGGGGCTGCCCCGTTCGGCTATCTGACGTGGCTGGGGTGGTTCGGCTACACCGTGGTCGGCAACATGATCGGCGGGCTACTGTTCGTGACCCTGCTGCGGCTTCTGCGCAGCAAGGACCGGCTCGAAGAGGAACGCGCGGACGCCGAAGGCCGGTGACAGCCGTCAAAGCAGTTGTGGCATAACCTCACTCGCCAACAACTCCAGATGGGCGAGGTCGGTCAAGTCCAGCAGCTGGGTGTAGACACGTCGCACGCCGATCTGCTTCCAGGCGCCCAATTTGTCGACGATCTCCGCGGGGGAGCCGACCAGCGGGCTGTTGGACCGCATTTCGTCGAGGTCGCGACCGATCGCCGCGGCGCGCCGGGTCAGTTCGCGGTTGTTGCGGCCGGCGCAGAGCACGAATGCGCTCGAGTAGACCATCGAGTCACCGGGCCTGCCGGCCGCGGCGACGGCTTGCGCCACCCGCTCGTACTGCTTCTCGGCCACGCCGATCGGCGCGAACGGAACGTTGAACTCGGCCGCGTACTTCGCGGCCAGCCGCGGGGTGCGGTTGGCGCCCAGGCCGCCGACGACGATGGGCGGGTGTGGGGTCTGCGTCGGCTCGGGCAGCGCCGGTGAGCCGCTGATGGTGTAGTACGCGCCGGCGTAGTCGAAGGTTTCGCCGGGCCCCGTGGTCCACAGGCCCGTGATGATGGCCAGCTGTTCGTCGAGCCGGTCGAACCGCTCCCGCAGCGGTGGGAACGGGATGCCGTACGCCTGGTGCTCCTTTTCGAACCAGCCGCTGCCCAGCCCGAATTCGACGCGTCCGCCACTCATGTCGTCCACTTGGGCCACCGCGATCGCCAGCGGGCCGGGGTAGCGGAATGTTGCGGAAGTCACCAGGGTGCCCAGCCGGATGGTCGACGTCTCCCGCGCGATCGCGCCCAGCGTCACCCACGAGTCGGTGGGGCCAGGCAGTCCGTCGCCGCTCATCGCCAGGTAGTGATCGGACCGGAAGAACGCACCGAACCCCAGCTGCTCGGCGGTCTGGGCGACGGCCACCTGGTCGGCGTAGCGGGCGCCCTGCTGCGGCTCGATGAATGCACGAAAGTCCATAGGATCCCTCTGTATCTCGTTGTACGGCAACTCGATTCCGAACCTGTACCCGGCTGTGGCCAAAGCGAGACGGCCGGCGGGTTAGCAGGCCGGCAGCAACTGGGTATGCCTTCTGCATGACTTCACCGCTGCCACCAATCGTTGTCACGCCCGCGCGATTGACCTGCGCCGGTGCCGCCGACGCGGTGACCGCGGCGGAATTGCGCCGCACGCTGCGGCGGTGGCTGCAGGAGGTGACCGAGGCTCCGGCGGAGGTTCACGACGACATCATTCTGGGCGTCAACGAGGCGCTGGCCAACTGTGTGGAGCACGCATACCGTGACCACCGCCCGACGGGAACGATGAAACTGCAGGCAAGCCACGACCGCGCCGCCCAGTCGATCAGCATCTGCGTCAGCGATCGCGGATCCTGGCTCCCGCCCTCGCCGCAACGCCTCAGCGACCCGCGGCGGTCCCGCGGAATCGCGCTGATGCACGCGCTCGCGGATCACTGCACCATCAACGCCCGCCCCACCGGCACGACGGTCTGCCTGGACTACACCACCAGGCCGTAGCCGCCGCTCACACGCCGACGGCGCGCTCCAGGTCCTTCAGCGACGTCTCCAGGTGGCCCAGCAGCCGCTGCAGGTGCGGGACGCTGCGGCGGCAGCCCACGAGACCGAAGTCGAGGTTGTCGGCGTTGTTGGTCACGGTGATGTTGACCGCCTGGCCGTCGAGCGGGATGGACAGCGGGTAGTTGCCGTCCAGCCGGGCGCCCCGCCAGTACTGCGGCTCCGACGGACCGGCCGAGACGTTGGAGATGACGATGTTGAACGGCGGTGACCCCGCCGACAGGTAGCCGGGGATCAGCCCGAAGAACAGGCCGCCGATGTTGAAGGCCGACAGGGCGAGCTGCTGAACCGGGGGCAGCTGCTGGAAGATTTCTTTGGTGTCGCGGATCGACGTGCTGACGATTTCTAGGCGCCGCGCCGGGTCGTCCAGATCCGTCGCCAGGTTGCACAGGAACGTCCCGACCAGGTTGCCTCCGCGGTCGTCGTCGGCCTTGCGGAGGTTGACCGGCACCATCGCGGTCAGCGGGGCGTCGGGCAGCGCGCTCTGCTCCTGCAGGTACGCACGCAGGGCGCCGGAGCACATGGCGAGGACGACGTCGTTGACGGTAACCCCGGCCGCCGATTTGACCGCTTTGATCCGGTCCAGCGACCACGACTGCGCGGCCACCCGCCGGGCGCCGCCGATCCGGACGTTGAACATGCTGCGCGGCGCCTGGAAGGGCAGCGTCAGCTGTTGTTCGAGCAGGGCGGCCCGGGCCAGCTTCAGCGACGACGGCGCCAAGGCGAGCGCCGACCCCGCGGTCCGGCCCGCCCGCTCCAGCAGGGACTGCCGTTTCTGCCCGCCGCCGCGCTTGCGCGGCCCGAGGCTCCACGGCACGCGCACCTCGTCATCCTCGGGATCGGGGGTGAAGGCGCGCTGCACCAGCCGCATCGCGGACACCCCGTCCATGAGCGAGTGGTGGTACTTCGTGTACACGGCGTAGCGGCCGTCCTGCAGCCCCTCGACGAGGTGGGCCTCCCACATCGGGCGGTGCCGGTCGAGCAGGCTGCCGTGCAGCCGGGAAACCAGCTCGAGCAGGTCACGGACCCGGCCCGGTTCGGGCAGGGCCGAGCGGCGCAGGTGGTAGTCGAGCTCGACGTCCTTGTCGAACGACCACGCGAGGTTGGTCAGTCCGCCGAAGAAGGCCGGGTGCTTGCGGAACGTCGGCTGCACGTCCGTGCACTCGAGCATGGCCTGATAGGACTCGCGCACGAAGTGGGGCCCGGCGTCCTCGGGCGGCTCGAAGAGTTGCAGCGACCCCACGTGCATGGGGTGCTCGCGTGACTCACCGATGAGGAACAGCGCATCCGTCGGAGATATCGGTTCCATGCTTTTGACCCCGTTCCTTTCGCTGCGCCGGGCGCGCGGCACACCCATCTCCTAGTAGCCGCAGCGAGCGTTTGCTAATCGTCTTCGAGCTGCGAATCGGCGCCGTTCGCTGAAGCGCTTGCGCCCGCGACCGTTTGGGTACATGCATGCGAACACTGGCGCGCGAGGAGTCATGATGTCGGCGGGTTTGGGGTGTCCGAAACGGATGGTGTTCGGGCCGTGCGGCGGGGTGCGGCCCGACGGCCAGTGCGAGATGCGCCCCGGTCCGTGCGCGTTCGACGAGGTGGTGGCGTGGTCGGGGCCGCAGTCCACGCCGCGTCTCGCGCACGCGCCGCTGGTGCTCACCGACTTCAGCAGCACCCCGTTCGACCGTGACGACATCGCCGCGACGGCCGCCGCGCTGGCGCAGGGATGCGACGCCGTCCTGGTGGGCGAGCACCAGAACAAGCCCGACTTCCCGCCCACGCTGATGGGGTCTTTGCTCCTCGACGCCGGAGTGACGCCTTGGATCACGCTGTCATGCCGTGACCGCAACCGGGTGGTGCTCGAGCAGGAGTTGCGGGGCCTGCTCGGCATCGGTGTCGAAACGGTGCTGTGCGTGACCGGTGACGGGCGCGGCTACGACGTGCGCCCGGACGTCACGCAGACCTTCGACCTCGACGGCCCCCGGCTTGTTTCGTTGGCCGCCTCCACCGGAGTTGTCGCTGCGGTGCCCGAGACGCCCACCGCCCCGCCTGTGCACGCCCGCCCCGCCCGGTTGGTGGAGAAGCAACGGGCCGGCGCCAGCCTGGCCGTCCTGAACCACGTGCCCTCCGCCGGGCAGGTCGCCGACTTCATGGCCGAGGCGCGGGCGGCTGGTCTGACCATTCCGGTGATCGCGGCGGTGGCCGTGTTCACCGACAGCGCCTCCGCGGCGGTCCTGCAAGGCTTGCCCGGCCTGGAACTCGATCAGGATGTGACGGAGCGGGTGTTGGGCGCGCCGGACCCGGTAGCCGAGGGGATCGAGGCGGCGGTGGCCGAGGCCCGGGCGCTGCTGTCGATCGAAGGCGTCGAGGGCGTCAACGTGTCGGGCCTCGCGTCCGCGTCTGGCCCACGCGCCGGCGCGGAGATCAAGGGCGAGGTGGGTCGTCGGATCAGGGCGGAGGCGCGTCGATGACGGAAGCGATGGAGGCGGAGTTCGACACCGTCGCCGAATGGACGGCCGAGGTGGCCGAAGAGCTGGGCCCGGACTACCACGTGCCGGCCGGCTGTCGCGGCAGCGGCAGTCCGCCCGCCCTGGACTGGCTCATCGACCGCATGGGCCTGACGGCCGGTGACACATTGCTGGACTCCGGCGCAGGCGTCGGCGGGCCCGCCGCG
>NZ_LZIX01000236.1:0-43072 GCF_001666955.1 Mycobacterium sp. E735
GGGTCTCCCGGTTGCCCTCCGCAGCGAGCGACGAACACCAGTGGACGCGGTACGTCGACGTGGCCGGGCCGGTCGGCCAATTCGTGATCAAGAAGACGAACCCGGCGCCGTTGAACACGATGCTCAGGTTCGGGAAGACGTGGTAGGAGAACGTGCCCTGGAATGGCAGATCACCGAGGCCGGGAAATACGCACGGGAACGGTGAGAGCGATTCGCCGTCGATGCCGTCGCGATACGAGACGAGCATCCGGGAATGGCCGTTGCGCAGCAGCTGTATGCCGGTCGCCGACTGCTGAAGTGCGCGCGCGGCCGTGGCGCGGTGCACGTAGTTGACATGGTAGGTCTCGAGATTGGCGTCGACGGGCAGCTTCCAGTTGACCGGGACGTCGCGCACCGTGCGATCCACCAGGTGCAGCCGCCCGTCGAGCTCGGCGAAGTCGCTCAGCTCCTCGCCGACCGGCCCGGCCACGTCGACGTACCGCGTCCACTGGTGTTCGTCGCTCGCTGCGGAGGGCAACCGGGAGACCCACGACGCCTTCATCGCGGTCTTGTCCCAGGTGCTCTTCGAGGACCTCGGCGTCCTGCCCGGCGCCCAGCGGTCGCTGAACGCAGGAGCCCTCGAGTCGCTGCGGCTCGGCTACCACGAGCGGCGGATCTATTATCTGCACGAAGCCATCGACCGGGCCATCGGCATCGAGCGCGTCCCCGAATCTCTTTGTGTATCACAGCTTCTCGGCCCGGACGAGTGAGGTGCATCCCTTCGTCGCGCTGATGCGCCGCTACTGCATCGACTATACGAACTCGCACGACCAATCGGTCTGCGCGGAGATCATGGAGCCCGACTACGTCGTGCACATCAACGGCCTGGCGCTCGTCCGGTCGACCACCTATGCCGACGCCGTTCGCCAAATCTTCGACGCCGCACCGGGTCTGGGCATCGTCGTGCACGAGTTCGTGCTCAACGGCGATCGCCTGTGCATGCACTTCAGTGAGCACGCGGCCATGCCGGCGGGACAGAAGCGCGCTCTCACCTGCTGGCGCGGCGTCGGACTGTACAAGTGGAACGGCACTCGTTTGACGGAAAACTACGTTGAGCAGGACTACTTCGCGATGCGGGCCCAAATCGCCGGCGGCCAAACGCATCCGCTGATCCCGCCGCACATCGATCCATGGATGTCGACCGAGGCGGTGCCCGCCGACCCCGACGCCGAAGCAATCGTGCGCGCGTGGCTGGAAAGGGGAGATCTCGCCGACGCCGACGTCCACGAGATCGACGACGAACGCATCGGCGCCACCCACCAAGCGGTGCTCGATCCGCGCGGCGTCGTGGTCAACGACTTGTTCTCCGCGGGCGACGACGTTCCGTTCCATGTCACGATCCACGGCGCCTACCGGGGTGGCCTGGGTGCCGGCTCCGAACCATTCGTCGGAAAGCCGGCCTCGTTGCACGCCGCCGGGATCGCCCGCGTCGCCGATGGCGCCGTCGCCTCCGTGAAAGCCGTGACCGGACGCGCTCAGACGTTCGCTGAGCTCAGACGTGACGCGCGTTAGGCCGGCGCGAGGAAACCCACCGGGCCCGACGCGACGCACAACGCCAGCGCGGTGGTGTTGGCGCGCACGGTGATCGCATCCCCGGCGCCCGGCAGGCGGGCGAAGACGCGGTTGAGGCCCGGGTGCACGGGCACCTTGGCTTCCGGTCCCTGCGTCAGCGCCAGCGTCATGGTTCCCTCGCTGTTGGCCAGGTAGTTGAGCTCGACGCTCCAGTCGGCCGGCAACAGCGGTCCGTCGAGAACCAGGCGCGCGGGCTTGTCCGGCTGCGCGAAATACCCGCACTGCGGCATGGGTCCCGGAACGATCGTCCGCACCCAGGTCACCCGCGCCTTGACCAGTCGGCCCGAGCTGTCCAGCATCCGCAATTGCGTTGTCGCCGAAGCGAATTCGGGCCTATCCCGGAGCAGGGCGAACAGGTGGCTGGCCAGGTTCTCCGGTGCCGCCACCCGCTGCAGCACCAGCGGATCGACCTCCTGGTCGAGCAGCGGGGCGGTCGAGGCGGCGTGTGCCGCGGCCAGGTCGGCCCGAGCGTTCCGCAGATAGGGCTGGGCCGGGTTGTCGCGCCAGCTGGTCAAAAACGTCGCCGTCGAATACAGGCTGCTGGCCACGAACAACACCGCCAGGCCCAGCGTCACCGCCGCGCGCCTGGGCGAGGCATCGAGCCAGCGCGGCGCGGCGGGCCGGTTCGGCGCGCACAACGCGACGGCGGCCAGCAGCGCGAGCACAAACACGAGATCCGGGAAATACCGCAGGGTTTGGGCGAGTTCGAGTGCGGTCTGCTTCGACGAGCGCATCAGGTAGATCGGCACCTGGCAGGCGACCGCGTAGCCGGCGGCGGTCACCCACACCGGCCCGATGCGCTGCTTGCGCAGCAATGACACCGCGAGGGTGCCCGCCAGCACCAGCCAGCCGAGCGCCATCACCAACGGCGGGGGCGTCGCCCACGGCGAGGCGGGTGCCCAGCGGTCCCAATGCCAGGGCCCGCCGGCCAGCCCCGGCACGATGCCGTGGGTGATCGATCGCGCCAGCAGCTCGGAGGTCATCGCCAGGTCCGAACTCCAGCGCCGCTGGTTCACCACAGCCAGGTACAGCGCGATCCAGCCCGCGGTCAAAGACAGCGTCGGGATCCACAACCGCAGCCCGGCCCGCCACACCGTGAGCAGCGCCGCCCGATCCCCCTGCACGTGGCGCAGCAGCGCGGTCACCGCGAACGCGACGAACGGGATCACCGCGGCCTTCTCGAAGAACAGCAGCCCGCCGAAGTACACCAGCGTCCCGGTCACCGCGTAGCGCCCGTTGCCGGTGCGGACCAGCAGCACGGCGTCGCCGCACACCCAGGCCAGCGCGGCCAGCATCGGCAGCGAGTTCAGCGCCGCCGCCCACCAGGCGAACCCCGGCACCGCCAGCGGGGTGAACAGCGCGAACGTCAGCGGGATCAGCAGCACCGGCCGCCAGCCCAGGATGACGTGCAGGGCCCGCAGCAGCGCCAGCGAGGCCAGCAGCTGCAGCACCAGCAGGCTGATCGCCGGCCCCGTCCAGTTCAGGGGGGCCAGCCGGATGATCGCGCCGCCGACCAGGAAGGCGCCGGGCATGACGTGGCCGTCGTGGTCGTCGAACAGGTATGCCGGCGACAGCAGGTTGTGGGTGCCGGCCTTGCCGATGAGGATCAGGTCGTCCCAGTAGAAGTAGCCCCCGAACGCCAGCGCCGCGCGTATGCCCAGCGCAGCGGCGATCAGCGCGATGGCCACGGCCGCTATGTATGGTGGGCCGGTGCGCGCACTGGTCACCGGAGCAGCCGGATTCATCGGGTCGACGCTAGTCGACCGCCTCCTGGCCGACGGCCACGCGGTCGTGGGGCTGGACAACTTCGCCACCGGCCGTGCGACCAACCTCGAGCACCTGGCCGACAACCCGTCGCACGTCTTCGTCGAGGCCGACATCGTCACCGCCGATCTGCGGGCGATCCTCGACGAGCACCGGCCCGAGGTGGTGTTCCACCTCGCTGCCCAGATCGACGTGCGGCACTCGGTCGCCGACCCACAGTTCGACGCTTCGGTCAACGTCGTCGGGACGGTGCGCCTGGCCGAGGCGGCGCGGCAGACGGGGGTGCGCAAGGTCGTGCACACCTCGTCGGGCGGGTCCATCTACGGCACGCCGCCGGTGTATCCGACCCCCGAATCGGTGCAGCCCGACCCTGCCTCGCCGTACGCCGCGGGCAAGGTGGCCGGCGAGATCTACCTGAACACCTTCCGCCACCTCTACGGCTTGGACTGCTCGCACATCGCGCCGGCCAACGTCTACGGCCCCCGCCAGGACCCGCACGGGGAGGCGGGCGTGGTGGCGATATTCGCCCAGGGGCTGCTGTCGGGCAAGCCCACCAAGGTGTTCGGCGACGGCGGCAACACCCGCGACTATGTGTTCGTCGACGACGTGGTCGACGCCTTCGTCAAGGCCGCCGGCGAGGCGGGCGGCGGTCAGCGCTTCAACGTGGGCACCGGCGTGGAAACCTCGGACCGGCAACTGCACTCGGCGGTGGCCGCCGCCGTCGGCGCGCCCGACGACCCGGAGTTTCACCCGCCGCGGCTGGGCGACCTGAGGCGGTCGTGCCTCGACATCGGTTTGGCCGAGCGGGTTTTGGGGTGGCGGCCGCGGGTGGGGCTCGACGACGGCGTGCGCCGCACGGTCGAGTACTTCCGCAAGACGCGCGCTCTTTGACGTTGCGCCGAGCGTGGGTACAGCTCGGGTGTGCGTTCGCGGCTCGAGTGCACGCGGGCCTGGGGGCTAGACGTTCGACGCGGATTGAGGAGCGTCGGGCTCCTCGGCGCCCTCGAGCGCGACCGCCCGGGCGAGGCGCGCGTAGCGCAGCTCGAGGTCCTTGAACCGCATGTAGGTGCTGAGCGTGGTGAAGCAGAACGCCATGACGAGCGCGTAGAGCATCAGGTCCGTGCCGCGGCGCACCCCGAACCAGTTCGCGACGACCGTGGTGTCGTCGGGCCGCAGCACGGCATAGACGCCGGCCAGCACGAAGACGACGTAGCCGACCTTGACCCAGGCCCGGGACCGCGCGTTCCTGCGGGACCGTAGCAGGTAGACCAGCAGCGCGATGATCGTCCCGATCAGCAGCACCTGGATCCAGTTCATCGTGAAGTCCTCCCTCGCAGGAACCCGTCGAAGATGATGTTCACCCCGTTGAGGAGCGGCTGGCCCTTCGACTTCGAGTAATCGGTGTAGAGCACCTCTACCGGTTGTTCGACCACGCGCCAATGGTTTTCGGCGATCAGCATGATGAACTCGTTGGCGTGGCTCATCCCGCTCATGGTGATGTCGAGCCCGTCGGCGACCTTCTTGTTGAAGACGCGCAGCCCATTGTTGGTGTCGGTCAGGCCAAGTCGGCGACCGCGCCGGCTCAGCCGCGCGGCGGTCTGCAGCACCAGCCGCTTCAGGAACGGCGGCCGGGCGCCGACACGGGCGCCGAACCGCGTCCCGATGACGACGTCGACGTCCTCCGCGCAGAGCCGGTCGACCATCGCGGCCAGATCCTTGACCCGGTGTTGCCCGTCACCGTCGAACGTGGCGAAAACCTGCGCCCCAGGCTGTTTGCGCGCGTACTCGACGCCGGTCTGGATGGCCGCGCCCTGCCCCAGGTTGATCGGGTGGCGCACCAGGTGAGCACCGGCGCGCCTGGCGATGTCGCCCGTGTCGTCGGTGCTGCCGTCGTCCACGCACACGACGTTGTCGAAGACGGAACGCACATCGGCGACCACCTCGCCGATGACGGCGGCTTCGTTGAAGGCCGGGATGACGATCCAGGCGCCCGAGTATTTGGCTTCAGTAACCATCTAGCCCACCAGGTTAGCCAGGATCAGCCGGCTAAGCGGTCGGCGCGCGCCAGCGCCACCAGATGAACGCCGATTCCGACCAGTGGGCCGCACAACAGGCCGACCACGGTGCGCGTCTGCAGCGCCAGCGGCAGGAGCAGCAACAGGCCCGACGCGACCGTCGCGCCCACCCAGCCCAGCGCGTATGCCCGGTGCAGCGCGGCCGCGACGGCGCCCGCACCGGTGAGCGTCAGCATCGCGATCGCCACCGCGGCCGCCGTCAGCCAGGCCAGGAGCGCCCCGCCGGCGTGGTACTGCGGCCCGAACGCGACCCGCAGCAGCCAGGGGCCCACCACCCCGGCGGCCAGCACCCCGACCGCGCCGATGCCCCCGATGATGCCGGCCGGGGCGATCAGGGCGCGGATGCGGTCGCTGCGCGCGTCGACGAAATGCGCGATCAGGTTGCCCTGCATGGCCGTCAGCGGCACCAGCAGCGGCGCCCGCGTCAGCGTCACGGCGAGGATGATCACCCCGCCCTCGGCGCCGAGCTCGTTGCTGGTCAGCTTCAACAACACCGGAAACCCCATCACCAGGATCGCGCTGGCGCCCGCGGCGGTGATCGAATGGGCGGCCCCGCGGAGGAAGGTCTGGGCCCCGCCGGGTGTCAACAACCGGGAGGCCGCCCGGGCCGAGGGCGACGCGACCAGCATGATCAGCCACGCGACCGCGCCCGCGACCGTGGCCCACAGGAAGCCGACCAGGCGCCAGCCGAGCAGGACGGTCGCGGCGGCGACGGCGACCCGGATGACGGCGTCGGTGACCATCAGGGCTCCGTAGCCGGTCCATCGATCGGTGCCGGCCAGCATGCCCAGCAGGGTGGCGTGCACGCAGAACCCGGCCAGCCCGACGCTGAGCAGCCCGACCGACAGCCAGCGTTCCTCGACGAAGACCCGCCCGCTCCACAGCGGCGAGGTGCCGGCGATCACCACGGCCGCGCCCACCCCGACCAGCATGGCGACCCGCAGCGGGTGGGTCCGCGGTTCGTCGGCAACGCGCAGGACATCCGGGAGGTGCCGGGTCGAGCGGACCTCCCGGGTGGTCTCTTGGAGCAGACCGTTCGCGGCGCCGGTGACCAGACCGAAGGCCCCCCAAAACACCCCGAACACCGAGAAGCCGCCCGGCGCCAGGTCGCGGGCGGCGAGGTAGATGACCGCGTACCCGCACAGGGCGGTCAGCGCCGTCGCGGTGGCGACCCGGGCCACGCTGCCGCGCGTGATCGGACCGGCGCCGGTGGACGCTGGGGTACCGCCGACTTCGGGCATCGCCACAATCTGAAAATAGTAAGTCCCGTGGACACGGGTCTGCGGCGGCGACCGCTGTTCGCTATCGTGGGCGGCTGTCGGAAAGGACCTTGGCCGCCTTGCGCATCTTCGGGATCTCGCTGTTGGTCACCGTGGCGGCCCTCGCGGTCGGATATGCCCACGGCGGCCTGAAGGACCTCTTCCTGCTGCTGGTGCTCGCCACCCTCGAGATCTCGCTGTCGTTCGACAACGCCATCATCAACGCCGCGATCCTCAAGCAGATGAGCCCGTTCTGGCGGCAGATGTTCCTGACCGTCGGGATTCTGATCGCGGTGTTCGGGATGCGGCTGCTCTTCCCGCTGTTGATCGTGTGGGCGACCGCGGGCCTCGATCCGGTTCGTGCGATGGAGTTGGCGCTGCATCCGCCGCCGCACGGCGCGCTGGAATTCCCCGACGGCTCACCGAGCTACGAAAAGCTGATCGCCGCCGCGCATCCGCAGATCGCGGCGTTCGGCGGGACCTTCCTGCTGATGCTGTTCCTGGATTTCGTCTTCCACGACCGAGACATCAAGTGGCTCAAGTGGATCGAGATCCCGTTCGCCCGCATCGGGCGGCTGGGCCAGGTGCCGGTGGCGGTGGCCGCTGTCGCGCTGGTCCTGGTGGGAACGGGATTGGCGCATTCCGGTGCGGAGCGGGCGACGGTGCTGACGGCCGGGTTGCTCGGGCTGGTGACGTACCTGGTCGTCAACGGTCTGAGCCGGGCGTTTCGGCCGCCGGACATCGAGGCGGCCTCGGCGGGAAAAGCGGCCGGCAAGGCCGGCCTGACCATGTTTCTCTATCTCGAGGTGCTCGACGCCGCGTTCTCGTTCGACGGGGTCACCGGCGCCTTCGCGATCACCTCGGACCCCGTCGTCATCGCGCTGGGCCTCGGGCTGATCGGGTCGATGTTCGTCCGGTCCATCACCATTTTCCTGGTCAAGCAGGAAGCGCTGGACCGCTACGTCTACCTGGAACACGGCGCGCACTGGGCGATCGGCGTGCTGGCGGTGATCATGCTGCTGTCGATCAACCCGCACTTCGAGGTTCCCGACGCCCTCACCGCTTCCGTGGGCGTGGTGTTCATCGGGGCCGCGCTCGGCTGGAGCGTGTTGCGCAATCGGCGCCAGGCCAGGGCGGCCGCGTCGCCGGCGGCCTAGGCCTCGATCTGGCCCGCGATGCGCCGTTCGATGCTGACCCTCGCGGGGGCGGGCAGCGCGATCAGGCCGTCCAGTTCCTTGCTCGCCCGCACGTAGGCATGCTGTCGCTCCTCGCGGGTGGCGGCGTCGTCCTGCGCGAGGTGCAGCAGGCTCTGGGCCCGCGCCATCCGTTGTTGCTCGTCCGCCGAGAAGTCGCTGCGGCGCCGGCGAATCGCCTCCGCCTCGGCGATCTCGAACGCACTGATGTACTCGTGGACGGCGTCGCGGTATTCGGCCAACGCGTCGCGGTCGCCAAGCAGACCTTCGGGCGGTTCCGGCCGCAGTAGGTCCGCATGCCGCTTCGCCTTGTGAAACGCGACGGTCAGGGGAGCCCGCATATCGGTCATCATCGGGAAGTCCAGCAACCGCGCGATATCGACCTCGTAGTCGAGCCACCGCGCGTCGGTCCGATCATGCGCCTCAACGAGTTTGGCGATCTCTCGTCGGTCGCTGTCCCGGTTCGTCCGCGCCCGCCCGGAGGCCTCGGCCACCGCGATCTTGGCTTGCTGCTTGAGCCGATACCGTTCGAGCCGTCGCTCGGCCCGCCGCTCGTTCGCGGCGGCGACGGCCCGAAGGCCTCCACCGATTGCGCCGCCCAGCGGGAAGACCAGCCACCAGAAGTTGGCCGCGAAATGCAACACCGGGGTCACATCGCCAGGATGCCACCGGAAATCGGTGTGCGGTTACGCCGTGAGCGTCACCGCACGCCGTAAGGCGTCAGTGCCCGTTCGACTTGAACCGCTCCACCGAGCGCTGCACCTCGGCCTCGGCGTCCGCGCGGCCGACCCAGTCGGCGGCCTTGACGAACTTGCCCGGCTCGTTGTCCTTGTAGTGCTCGAAGAAGTGCTTGATGTCGTCCAACTCGTACTGCGGGACGTCGCCGATGTCCTGTACGTGATCCCACCGGTGGTCGCCGGCCGGCACGCACAGCACCTTGTCGTCGCCGCCTTTCTCGTCGACCATGCGGAACATCGCCACCGGCCGCACCTCGATCAGCACACCCGGGAACACCGGCTGGGGCAGCAGCACCAGCGCGTCCAGCGGATCCCCGTCCTCGCCGAGGGTGTCCTCGATGAACCCGTAATCAGCGGGATAGGCCATCGGGGTGTGGAGATAGCGGTCCAAACGCACACGTCCGGTCTCGTGGTCGATCTCGTACTTGTTGCGCTGGCCCTTCGGAATCTCGATGGTCACGTCGAATTGCACTGGGCGCTCCTTAGATCTGGGCGTTTCGCGGTGGTCCGTTTGCGTCGGGGATCACCCTAGTCGAGGCCTGTGCGGCGGATTCGGCAGAATGGGCGGGAGACAGTCAGGAGAGCGATGGGTCCCACTCGCTGGCAAAAATCCACCCATGTGTTCGTCGGGTTGGCCGTGCTGGCGTTTGTCGCCGCGGTGGTCGCGGCGGCAACGTTTTTCACCTCGGCGGGGCACGGCGGCAACAATTCGCACGCCCCGATGCCGCCCCCACACGCGCCGACCGTCAAGCCGGGAATGGTCCCGGTCAGCGACACCGCCGAGACACCGAGCCCCGCCGGGGTGGCGGCCGTGCTGGGGGCCGTGGCCGCCGATCCCAACCTCGGCAGGTTGGGCGCCCGGGTCACCGACGCCCTGACCGGAAAAGAGCTCTGGCAGGTCGCCAACGACATGCCGCTGGTGCCGGCGTCGACGAACAAGGTGCTGACGGCGGCCGCGGCCCTGCTCACGCTGGACCATCAGGCTCGGATCAGCACGCGGGTGGTGGCCGGCAGCCAGAACGCCCAGGGCCCCGTCGTGCTGGTCGGTGCCGGTGACCCGGCGCTGTCGGCCGCGCCGCCCGGCGTCGACACCTGGTACCGCGGATCGGCCCGGATCAGCGACCTCGTCGAGCAGATCCGCCGCAGCGGCGTGACGCCAACCGCGGTGCAGGTGGACACCTCGGCGTTCAGCGGGCCGACGATGGCGCAGGGATGGGACGCGGCCGACGTCGACAACGGCGACATCGCGCCGATCGAGTCGGTGATGATCGACGCCGGGCGCATCCAACCGACCACCGTCAACTCCCGGCGCTCCCGCACCCCGGCGCTGGACGCCGGGCGGGAGCTGGCCAAGGCCCTTGGCCTGGACCCCGCGGCGGTGACGGTCGCGACGGCCCCGTCCGGCGCGCGGCAGCTGGCCGTCGTGCAGTCGGCGCCGTTGGTCCAGCGGCTGTCGGAGATGATGGACCACTCCGACAACGTGATGGCCGAATGCATCGCCCGCGAGGTGGCGGCAGCGATCAACCGGCCGCGCAGCTTCGCCGGCGCCGCCGATGCCGTGTCCAACCGGTTGAGCACCGCGCACGTCGACACCGGCGGCATCACGCTGATGGATTCCAGCGGGCTTTCCGTCGACGACCGGTTGACCGCCAAGACACTCGACGGCGTGCTGCAGGCGGCCGCAGGACCCGACCAGCCGGCGCTGCGGGCGCTGCTGGACCTCCTTCCGATCGCCGCGGGCAGCGGAACGCTGGGCGACCGTTTCACCGATGCGGGCTCCAATCAGGGGCCGGCCGGCTGGTTGCGCGCCAAGACCGGATCGCTGACCGCCGTCAACGCCCTGGCCGGCGTGCTCACCGACCGCAGCGGACGGGTGCTCACGTTCGCCTTCATCTCCAACGCCGCCGGACCCAACGGCCGCAACGCGATGGACGCCCTGGCCACCAAGCTGTGGTCCTGCGGGTGCTCATGAGCCCGCCCTCGGAGCTGACGCTCGGCACCGCGGTGGACTGGGGCTTCGCGGCCACCGTCGGCCAGCGGCTGGCCCGGCCGGGGCCGCCGTCCAGCGACTACACCCGGCGGCAGGTGATCGACGAGCTGACCAACTCGGCCGCAAAGGCCGAACCGCCGGTGCGCGAGGTCACCGGGTTGGTCACCCAGGGCGCCGTGCCTGCCGCCCGCATCGTCGACCGCCCGCAATGGATCGGCGCGGCCGCGGAGTCGATGCGGGTGATGATGAACGGCGCCGAGAAGCCGCGGGGCTTCTTCACCGGCCGCGTCACCGGCGCGCAGACCGGCGCCGTGCTGGCGTTCGTGTCGTCCGGGATCCTCGGCCAGTACGACCCGTTCGCGGCCGCGAAGCAGGGCTGCCTGCTGCTGGTGTATCCGAACGTGATTGCCGTCGAGCGGCAACTGCGGGTCGAGCCCTCCGACTTCCGGCTGTGGGTCTGCCTGCACGAGGTGACGCACCGGGTGCAGTTCACCGCCAACCCGTGGCTCTCCGAGCACATGTCGCAGGCGCTGGCGCTGTTGACCCGGGACGTTGGTGAAGACGTCGGGCAGGTAGCGAGCCGGCTCGCGGATTACGTGCGCAACCGCGGCAACGGGGCGCCGGACAGCCCGTCGGGAATCGTCGGCCTGGTGCGCGCCGTGCAGTCCGAGCCGCAGCGGCAGGCCCTCGACCGGCTGCTGGTTCTCGGCACGCTGCTGGAGGGCCACGCCGACCATGTGATGGACGCCGTCGGGCCAATGGTGGTGCCGTCGGTCACCACCATCCGCCGCCGGTTCGACGAACGCCGCAACCGCAAGCAACCGCCGCTGCAGCGCCTGCTCCGCGCTTTGCTGGGTCTCGACGCCAAGCTCAGCCAGTACACCCGCGGCAAGGCGTTCGTCGACCACGTGGTGGGCAAGGTCGGTATGGAGCGGTTCAACGTCATTTGGACCGGACCCGAGACGCTGCCCCTGCCCGCCGAGATCGAGGACCCCCAGCGATGGATCGACAGGGTGCTGTAGGGCAGCTGCGTGCGGCTGTCGAGGCGTTCGTCAAGGCTCACGTCGCCACCGTCGAGCAGTGGTGTGTGGCGCTGTCCGGCGGCCCCGATTCGCTCGCGCTGACCGCGGTGGCGGCCCAGTTGCGGCCCACCACCGCGGTGATCGTCGATCACGGCCTGCAGCCGGACTCGGCCGGCGTCGCCGAAACCGCCCGGGCGCAAGCCGTCGGTTTGGGATGCGTTGCGGCGCAAGTGGTTCGCGTGCGTGTGGGGAACGAAGGTGGCCCCGAAGCCGCGGCCCGCGCGGCCCGCTATGCCGCGCTGAGCGCGTACCACGACGGGCCGGTGCTGCTGGGACACACGCTCGATGACCAGGCGGAGACCGTGCTGCTGGGGTTGGGTCGCGGGTCGGGTGTGCGGTCGATCGCCGGGATGCGGCCGTACGACCCGCCGTGGGGCCGGCCGTTGTTGGGTGTTCGGCGCGCCGTGACCCACGCAGCGTGCCTCGAGCTGGGTGTGACGCCGTGGCAGGATCCGCACAACTCCGACCGCCGCTTCACGCGGACCCGGCTGCGCCTCGAGGTGCTGCCGCTGCTGGAGGACGTACTGGGCGGCGGGGTGGCCGAGGCGCTGGCCCGCACGGCGACGGCGCTGCGCGAGGACACCGAGCTGATTGACTCCCTCGCTGCCCGGGCGCTGCCCGAGGTGAAGGCCGAGGCTGGGCTGCAGGCGCAGGCCCTGGCCGCGCTTCCCGCCGCGGTGCGGCGCCGGGTGATCCGCGGCTGGCTTCTGGCGGGAGGGGCAACCGGCCTGACGGACAAGCAGATCCGCGGTGTCGACGCCCTCGTCACCGCCTGGCGCGGGCAGGGCGGGGTGGCTGTCGGGTCCGCGTTGCGTGACGAGCGTTTGATCGCGGGGCGGCGCGACGGGGTCCTGACCCTGTGGCGCGAACCCGTCCGGTAACCGCAATACCGGGGTCGCCGTTGGTTATTCGGCCGTTGGCGTGGCACTCTGTGGGCGTGGCCCAGATCTCCTCGGCGATCACCCCCGCGCAGCCCGTGGAGCTGTACCCGGGGGACATCAAGTCGGTCCTGCTCACCGCCGAGCAAATCCAGGCGCGAATCGGCGAACTCGGCGAGGAGATCGGCGGGCACTACCGCGACGTCATGGCCGAGACCGGCCAGGATCTGCTGCTGATCACCGTTCTCAAGGGCGCTGTGATCTTCGTCACCGACTTGGCGCGGGCGATTCCGGTGCCCACCCAGTTCGAGTTCATGGCCGTCAGCTCCTACGGGTCCTCGACGTCGTCGTCCGGTGTGGTGCGGATCCTCAAGGACCTGGACCGCGACATCCAGGGCCGCGACGTGCTGATCGTGGAGGACGTCGTCGACTCGGGCCTGACCCTGTCCTGGCTGCTGCGCAACCTCACCAGCCGCCATCCGCGGTCGCTGCGCGTGTGCACGCTGTTGCGCAAGCCCGACGCGAAGGGCGCCAACGTCGAGATCGCCTATGTGGGCTTCGACATCCCCAACGACTTCGTCGTGGGCTACGGCCTGGACTACGACGAGCGCTATCGCGACCTGTCGTACATCGGCACCCTGGATCCGAGGGTCTACCAGCAGTAGCCCGCCATCGGGCTAGCGGCGATCGTGAGCGCGGCGGAGCCGGGTGAAGCGGGTCGCCGCCATCGGGCTAGCGGCGATCGTGAGCGCGGCGGAGCCGGGTGAAGCGGGTCGCCGCCATCGGATCAGTCCAGCTCCCACACCGCGGTCACCGAGAAGCTCACGGTCTGCTGGCCGGGTTCCAGCGGGACCGCGCTGGGCATGGCCCTCGGCGGCGCGGGCGGTCCACCCGTCGTGGGTTCGGTCGCCTCCGAGATGGACAGCACTCGGCCCAGCCGGAGTCCGGACAGCTGTGCGTACTGCTCGGCGCGGTTCTTGGCGTCGTTGAACGCTCGCGCGCGGGCATCCTTGACCAACTGCGAATCGTCGGTGATGGAGTAGCTCACCGACTTGATTCGGGTGGCGTCGCCACCCGTGCCGACGATGAGGGCCAGCATCCGCGACGCGGAGTCGGGCGGGTGGATCCTGACCGTGATGGCATTGGTGGCGCGGTACCCGGTGATGGTGGCGGTCCCGTTGGGCCCCGGATTGCTGAACTGTGGCTGCAGCGTGACCTCGGTGGTGCTGATGTCCTTGCGGTCGACGCCCGCGCCGGCCAGCGCATTGATGACCGCTTGCTGGCGGTCGTTGGTCTGGTTCATCGCCGAGGTCACGTCGGGCGCGGTGAATTCGATACCGACGTCTGCGGTCAGGGTGTCCGGAACGCCCTGGACCTGCCCCGACCCCAAGACGGTGACCTGACGAGGATTCACGCCGGGCGCGGGCGCCGACGGTGGGGAATCGCAGGCCGACACCGTGGCGGTAGCTAACCCGGCGACGACCAGGGTGATCCACTTGCGGGCAAATCTCGGGGCATTCCTTGCGACCGGCATGCCTGGCACCCTAGCCGTTGACGCAAGCAGAGGCTACGGGTTGCCCGGTACCAGGCGATTCGGGCGGTTCTTATGCGCGAATGTCGCTGTGCACCATTGGTATTGGTGCCAAATCGGTAATGTCGCCGGCATTGTGGCACGCCCAGGCCGCATGCGCCCGTCGCACGGCGGCGTTCGGCCGTCCTCTGCATCCCGCAGGCAAACGTTGACTGCCAATCCAGCAACCACATATAAGCACATATATGACTCTAAACATATTGGTTTGCAATAACTTTCATGCAGAATCCAAATGTTCCAGCACTTCCGGTCAGCTAAGTGAACAGTTACCGACCCGGTCATGAATTGGCAGTCCCAAGGCTGTCCTTCCTGGGCATGCCTCCCCTAACGTGTCCAGGCGTCTGATTCGGTACCCGACAGCTGGTGCTGAAAGTTATTGATTACAAGGTGATTTGAGGAGGGGATATGCCGTTCGTGATGGCGCAGCCGGAAACGATCGAGGCGGCGGCCGGAGAGCTGCATGGCATCAATGCGGCGGTGTGGGAGGGCAATTCGGCCATGGCCGCGCCGACGACCGGGGTGGTTCCGGCCGCCGCGGATGTGGTTTCCATATTGACCGCGGCGCAGTTCTCGTGGCACGCGAGGCTCTTCCAGGCGGTCAGTGGCGAGGCCGCGGCGGTTCGCGAGCAGCTGGCGACGACGCTCGGTATCAGCGCCGGTTCCTATGCCGCCACGGAGATCGTCAACACTGCCGCGGTCGGTTAGGCGGAAGGGCAATGCTGGATTTCGCGCAGCTACCGCCGGAGGTCAACTCCGCGCTGATGTATTCGGGACCCGGCTCGGGGCCGCTGCTGAGTGCCGCGGCGGCGTGGGACGGGCTGGCAGCCGAGTTGCATGCCGCGGCGTCCGCCTATGGCTCGGTGATCGCGGGTCTAGGCGACGGGCCGTGGCAGGGCCCGGCCGCGTCCGCCATGCTGGCGACCGCCGCGACCCAAGTGGCGTGGCTCCGCGGCACGGCCGGGCATGCGGAAGAGGCCGCCGCTCAAGCGATGGCGGCAGCGGGCGCCTACGAGGCGGCGTTCGCCGAAACGGTGCCGCCGCCGGTGATCGCCGCGAATCGGGCCCTCTTGATGGAGCTGCTGGCGACGAACGTCCTCGGTCAGAACACCGCCGCGATCGCGGCCACCGAGTTCCAATACGGCGAGATGTGGGCTCAGGATGCAGCCGCAATGTACGGCTACGCCGGCACGTCGGCTGCGGCGGCGACCTTGCCGCCATTGGAGCCGGCGGCACCCACCACCAATTCGGCCGGGGTCGCGGGTCAGGCCGCGGCGGTGACCCGAGCGGCCGCGAACAGCGGTACGCAGAGACTGGACGCGGTGCCGCAAACGCTGTCGTCACTGGCCGGGTTGCCGAACAACCCTGCGGCTGCCAACCCCACGTTCTCCCTGGGCGGAATCAGTCTGAACCCCGAAGGCGATGGGCTCGTCATCGGCGGCCCGCTGGGCGATTTGTTGGAGGGGCTGACCGGGTCGCAGACCTTGGATGCCAGCACGCCCTTCGACGCGTTCATCCGATTGATCTCACCGACACGGCTATTCACGACCTCGTTCAAGGACATACAGAGCATCGCTCAGGGCATGATGCCCGCCGCGAAGTCCGCCACCGAGGGCGCCGCTAAGGCCGCGGAAGCGGCTCTGCCCGCAGCGGTTTCGGGCGGCGCAGGCCTGGGCTCGATCGGGTCGATAGGCGGTGCCGTGGGTAAGGCTGCGTCAATCGGTGGTTTGTCCGTGCCGGCCGGTTGGGCGAGCGCGGCCCCGGCCGCTTCGCCGGTCACCCTGGCGGTCAACGGATTCCATTCGGCGGGGGCGGTCGAGCCCGCCACGAATGCGGTCGGTGGGGTGCCGATGACGCCGTTCGGTGGGACGGGCCGCAATGCCGCGGGCCAGTTTGTCGCGCCCCGATACGGCTTCAGGCCGACGGTCATCGCTCAACCCCCCGCGGGCGGCTGAGAGTTGAAGCGTTAGAAGCGTGTCAGCTGAAATATGCAGAGCTATCGAACATTTCGCCCTGCGGTGGTTCGTCGAGTGGTTTCGATCGAATGGCGGCCGCGAATGTGAAAGATAAGATTCCGCCAAATGGGTCACCCCTCCCGAGCGTCAGCCTGAGATCGCCTCCCGCCGCGGGTCGAGGCAATAGATGTGCAGTGCAGCGGATTTTCCTTTCAGCGCGTGAAATCCGCGGTCGGCGAGCGTTGCCGGTCGAGTGGCCAGGGAGGCAACGGTCTGGCCGGTGAGAAGGATTGCGTCGCCGGTGGTCTTGGTGAGCTGCTCGACGCGCGCTGCGACGTTGACCGTGTCGCCGATGAGGGTGAACTCCAGCTTTCCCGCGGCGCCGATGGTTCCGGCGATCACCGTACCGGTGTTGATGCCGATGCCGATCCGAAGGTCCGTTTCGAATAGTTCTGTGACGCGGCGTTGAATTCGCACCGCGGTGCTCACCGCGGCGTCCGCGTGATCCGTGAGGTCGTTGGGGGCTCCGAACACCGCCATAGCGCCGTCGCCGAGGAATTTGTTGACATGCCCACCGGCGTCGACGACCGCAGGCACCACGATTTCGAAAAGCGCGTTTAGGCGGGCAACGGTGTCCTCGGCGGTGTTTGCCTCGGCGTACGGCGTGAAGTCGCGCACGTCGACGAACATCACCGTCACCTCACGGCGCTCGCCGGTGAAAACATCGTCACCCTGTTCGAGCAGTCTGGCCGCCAGGGCGGGGTCGACGTAGGTGCCGAATGCTGCCTGAAGTCGTTGTCGCTCAGCCAAACCCGCTTGCATGCGATTGAACGACGCCACCAGCGCGCCGAGGTCATCATCCTGGACCACCGGCAGGCGTTGTCCGTAGTCGCCGGCCCCCACCCGCACCGTTGCATCGGTGAGGTCGCGAATGGGCCGAAATGACGGCGAGAGCATCGCAACGACGGTGATCGGTACCCCGACGACAAGTGTCAAGGCGCCGGCGGTCACAAGGGAGAGCACCGGGACTCCTCTGCCCCGATCCAGCGCTACCGCCACCATCGCGGCCATTGCGGAGAAGGTGAAAATGGAGCCCGCTATCGAGAGGCCCAGCCAGGTGGCGAAGGTCGGACGAGCGCGCGGGAAGTCGTCGCCGATGCCGGTATTTTCGGCAAGGGCTGCCCTGACTGGTCGCGCCGCTCCCTCCCCGAAATTGTGCACACCGATCAGCGCGGTAGCCAATCCTGCGGCGGCACCGACGATCCCGTACTGAATCAGCCGCGTCCCGCTAGCTCCGGCAATCAAACCGACAACCGTCAAGAGCACCACGACCGACGTCGCTATCAACCAAAACGCTCGGATATCGGCCATTCGAACCCAGTCATAGGTACCGGCCAGGGCCTTCGCCCGATCAACCTCACGGCCGGCCGCCCACTGTTGCGCCAGTCGCAACCGTCCAATGCCGGGAACAAGACTTACGAAGCTCATCACCAGCGTTACGACGGTTGCGACGACAGATGCTTCCACGTAGTGACTGGACTTCTCGAATGCGACGACGATCCACGACCAAAGCAGGAAGACCGGCAGAGTCGAGATGAAAACCGCTATCAAAAGCGCCCACCAATACCTCGCCCCGAACCGGTCCCACGCCCACTGCCAGATGCGATCCATGCCGGCAGAGTAAGCCGGCAAGCGAGCACGGCATCCGGTTTCGGGTTCGCGACGTTACGGGCCGAGTCGCAGACCAAACCGTCGGGGTGCGCAACGACGAGATTGGCCGCCGCATTTTCCATGACGGCGGTCGTGAGCGGTGTCGTGGCGGCCAGAGGGGCCGAAAAACAGATGACTGCGGCGAGCTCAGTCGCGCGAGGACTCCGCCGTCGGGTTCGGCATCAGCACGCGCTGTCGGGTCGTCACACGGAACGGATCCGGCGACTGACCGTCGCCCAGGACCGCGTGCACATCCTCGGGCGTGATCAGGCCCAGTTCTATCTGTAGCCAGGTAGCGCTGAGCCCGAACGCGTGCGCGGCGCGCCTGGCCTCTTCGGCATCGGGAAAGTCGTCCGCGTTGGCGCGCCCGCCGGCCCCGTACCAGCGCCCTTTCGTGACGCCACAGGCGTCGCGCAACTGCTCGATGGTGATGTCGCGGTTCAGCGTCGCTTCAAGCAGGCGCTTCAGCCCCCAACCTGCGGCATTCGTTCGTGGCATCCACCCAGAGTAACCCGGTGCCGAAACCCGGGCAAAGTGTCTCCACCTGCGAGTTCGTGACTGAAAAAATGAAAGCATGGCAGAGAGCTAGACAACAATTCCGAATTTATGACATAGTGTCCGCAAGCACGACAACACGAGCCGGATTCCGGCATTGCAGAGGAGAAGACCAGATGTCGTTCCTGACCACGCAGCCCCAGCTGCTGTTAGCCGCGGCGGGCCAGCTGCAGGCAATCGGCTCCGAGCTAACCGCGGCCAACTCGATGGCCGCGTTTGCGATCACGGGCGTGGTCCCGGCGGCCGCCGACGAAGTCTCGGCGATGACCGCGGCCACCTTCGCCGCTTACGGCCAGCAGTATCAGGCGATCAACGCCGAGGCCAGCATGATCCACGAGCAGTTCGTCAGCGCCCTGGGAATCAGCGCCGATTCGTATGCCGGAACCGAAGCCGCCAATGCGACACAAGCCGCGGGCGGCCGCGTCGCACCCGCCATGCCCGTCCATCTGGCTCCGGGCGGACCCGCTCACACGTCGCCTGCCATGCCCAGTCGCGTGGCGCCCGCCGTGCCCAACCGCGTGACCCCCACGGTGCCCGCCCGGCCGGCGACCGCAGGCGCGCCCCCGGCGTCCACGGCCTCGGGCTGGAGCGGCGGCGGGTATGGCGGGCACATTAGTGACCGCGGCTGTACGGAGCCTGGTGGCGGCCGTAATTGGCCGCTCCATAGCCGTTATAGCCGCCGTGCTGCGATGGCATGTGCCCGCCATACCCGCCGCCGCTCCCGCCCAGCACCTTGCGCCTCCCGCACACATGGCGCCCGCCCAGCATGTCGAGCACGTCGCGCCCGCGCACGCGGCGCCCTCCCAGCATGTCGCCCGCGCCGACGTGGCGCCCCAGCACGTCTCACCCGCCGAGCTGGCGCCCCAGCATGTCACCCGCGCGGATATGGCGCCCCAGCACGTCTCACCCGCCGAGCTGGCGCCGACGGCACCGGTCCACCGGGTGTCCCTTGCTGCCGCCATACCCGCCGAGAAGGTGCTGCCCATGCAGCTGCCCGGCGGCACGCCCGGCGAACACGTCGTGCACGCGCACGCCGCAATCAAAGCCGCCGCCGGCCCAAAGCCCTTGCCGGCGCTGGCATAGCGAAAACGACCGTAAGAGAGGAAAGCAGTAATGGATTTCGGTGCGATGCCCCCGGAGATCAACTCGGGCCTGATGTACGCGGGCCCGGGACCAGGTTCGATGCTGGCGGCGGCGATGGCATGGGAGGGGTTGGCCGCGGAGCTGCGGATGGCCGCGACGAGCTACGGGTCGGTGATCCTGAACCTGACCGACGCCGGCTGGCAGGGCCCGTCGTCGGCGGCCATGGCGGCCGCGGCGGCGCCCTACGTGGCTTGGATGCACGCGACCGCCGCGCAGGCCGAGCAGGCCGGCATGCAGGCGACGGCCGCCGCGACCGCGCACGAGACGGCGTTCGCGGCTACCGTGCCGCCACCGTTGATCGCCGCTAACCGCTCGCTGCTGATGATGTTGGTCGCGACCAACTTCCTGGGGATAAACGCCGCGGCGATCGCGGCCACCGAGGCGCAGTACGCCGAGATGTGGGCCCAAGACGCCGCGGCCATGTACGCCTACGCCGGCTCGTCGGCCGCGGCGGCGATGCTGGCACCGATGGCGGTCGCCCCGCCGACCACCAACCCCGGAGGGGCGGCGGCCAGCGCCGTGGCGGCGGGTGAGGCCAGCATGCAGGGCGCCACCCAGGGACTGGCGATGGGCCTGCCGTCCACGCTCAATTCGTCCGCGTCGTCATTGGTGAGCAGCTTCCCTTCGGCCGTCAGCAGTTTCACCGGCTTGCTCGGCACGCCATTCGGAGGACAGGGCGCCGGTACGGCCGCATCGGGATTGGGCGCGACGACGGCGTCGAACGCAGGCCTTGCGACGGCCATGCTCGGACCCGGTGTTGTCTCGCGGGTCGGGATGCCCGGAATGCAGCACCTGGTGCCGGCCGCGCCGTCCATGCGCGCGCCGCAGATGCTGGCGCCCGCGCGGTTGATGCCATCCGCGGCCATGGGCCAGGCGGCTCCTGTTGGAGGTTTGTCGGTGCCGCCGAGTTGGCAAGCCGCGACTCCCGAGGTCGCCGGCCCGACCGCCACCCCGTTGGGCAGTGCCGGCGCACCGATGCTGGCTCCGCGCGGTATCCCGGCGGGTCAGGTTGGCGGCATGGAGATGCGCGGATTCGGCGCTGCGGCACCGACTCGCGCCACTGTACTGCCCCAGCTGGTCGGATGACGGAAGGGAGAGAGGGAACTTCGAGGATTTAGCGACCAAACTTCAGAATTGACAAATACTTTCGAAGGAGAAATGTAATGACAGCACGATTCATGACGGATCCGCACGAGATGCGTGCGATGGCGGGCCGCTTCGAGGTGCACGCCCAGACCGTTGAGGACGAGGCCCGCAAGATGTGGGCGTCGTCGATGAACATCGCCGGCTCGGGCTGGAGCGGCCAGGCGCAGGCGACCTCGTACGACACCATGGGTCAGGTCAACCAGGCCTTCCGCAACATCGTCAACATGCTTCACGGTGTGCGCGACGGGCTCATCCGCGACGCGAACAACTACGAGCAGCAAGAGCAGGCCTCGCAGCAGATCCTGGGCACCTAGCCCACCGACAAACAGGAGACGAGTAACGATGACAATCAACTATCAATTCGGCGATGTCGACGCCCACGGCGCCACCATCCGCGCGCAGGCCGCGTCACTGGAGGCCGAGCACCAGGCCATCGTTCGCGATGTTCTTGCTTCCGGCGACTTTTGGGGCGGCGCGGGGTCCGCGGCGTGCCAGGAGTTCATCATTCAGCTGGGCCGCAACTTCCAGGTGATCTACGAGCAGGCCAACGCGCACGGGCAGAACGTGCAAACCGCCGGCAGCAACATGGCGGGCACCGACAGCGCTGTCGGGTCCAGTTGGGCCTAGGGGCGCGGCGGGTCGACACCAGGGGCCTAAGGGGTGACGAGAACCTTGCAGTGGCGCTCGGGGTCGGCGAGGTCGTCGAAGGCCGCGCCGACCCCGTCCAGCCCGACCTCCCCGGTGATCAGCGGGCTGGCGTCGATGTCGCCCTCGGCCAGTGCACGCAGCGAGTCGGTGAATTCCTCCGGGGTGTAAGCGAGCACGAACTGGACGTTGATCTCTTTGGCGATCGCGAAGAACGGATGCAAGGTGTCGGGCTGCATGCAAACGCCCGCGACCACCAGGCGGGTGCCGGGCCGGGCCCGGAGCAGCACGTCGTCGATGATCCCGGGCACGCCGACCGCTTCGAACACCACGGCTGGTTTGGCGACGTCGAACGGCGAACCCTGCGAAGCGTCCAGCGTTTGATGGGCGCCCATGGCGGTGGCCAGCTCCTGCCTCTTCGGCGAAAAATCTGATGCCACAATGTTTTCCACCCCGCGGGCACGCAGAGCCGCGATGATCGCTATGCCGATCGGACCGCAGCCGATGACCAGGGCCGTCTCTCCGGAGGAGATGTTGGACTTGTTGACGGCGTGCAAGCCCACCGCCAAGGGTTCGGTCAGGGCCGCCTGCCTGAAGTCCAAGCCGTTGGGGACGGCCAGCAGCAGCGGCGCGGACAGCAGCATGCGTTCGGCATAGCCGCCGATTGTGCTGTTGCTGTAGACGATTGGCTCGGCACCCTTGGCCGACAGCAACACCGGGAGCGAGGTTACCAGCGTTCCGGGCGGGAGGGTTTCGGTATCGGGGCCTGCCTCGAGCACCTCGGCGCTGAACTCGTGTCCCATGAAGATGTCGTGGTCGAGGTCGACGTGCATGCCGCTCCGGCCGCCGGCCACCCGATCGGTCATCTCGAGCACCTGCGCGCCGTGCGCGGCGAAATGCAGGTCGGAGCCGCAGATCCCGCATGCCCGCACGCCGACGAGCACCTGCCCTGCCTCCGGCACGGGATCCGGCACATCGTCCCGGTAGACCATTCGGCCGTTTCGCAATACCGCAGCGCGCATCAGCTTTTCACGCCCTTCTGTTCGTCGACGTGCTCGGAGATGGCCTTCACCACTGCCTCACCGGCTCGGCCGATCAGCTGATCGCGATTGCCCTTGGCCCAGTCGTGCGATGACCGCGCCGCTTCGAGCTGCCCTTTGAAATGAGGAATCACCTTGCGCGCCATCAGGTCATAGCAGTGATACGTCGCCTCGGGGGAGGCCCAGTCGTGCCCCAGCATCAGCAACGTGCCGAAGCCACCGGAGCGCTCGAGCAGGTCCTCGATGTGGGCGATGGCATCGTCGGGCGTGCCGATACAGCAATTGCCCTTGGCGGCGTAGTCCTCGACGAACTCGTGGGGTGACTGGGCGCCTTCGACGGAGTTGGCCAACGGTACGAACCCGGCCGCGCCGAAGTAGTTGGCGAAATCCTGCAGGCCGTAGGTGCAGTCGTCGATCGCCTTTTCCCGGCTGTCCGCGATGTGCATGATGCTCAGAACACGCCAGTCGGCCCGGTCCGGCTCGTCCCGGCCGACTTTGGCGGCCTGTTCGCGCACCACGTCCCAGGTGGTTTCCAGGGCGGCGAAGCCGCCCGGCACCGACATCGACAGCGACAGCAACGACGTGCCCAACGCACCCGCCAGCCGCGGTCCGGACGGCGAAATCATTGCCGCGGTCGATATCTCGGGGTAGGGCCAGGTGTAAGGCCGGATGTGCAGTTGCGCCTCGCGCAATGTGAACCAGTCGGTGTGGCGGTCGATCCGCTCCGAGGGGCCGGCCCGGAACAACGCGAGGATCGCCTCGAGCGACTCCTGCATCATGTGCCGTTGATCGACCGGGTCGATGCCCATCATGTAGGCGTCCGACGGCAGCGCGCCGGGGCCGGTGCCGAACATCACCCGGCCGCGGGTGAGGTGGTCGAGCAGCACCCATCGATCGGCCACCATGAGCGGGTGGTGGTAGGGCAGCGAGACCACTCCGGTGCCCAGCCGGATGTGCTTCGTCCGCTCCGCAGCGGCCGCGATGAACACCTCCGGGCAGGCGATCAGTTCGTAGCCGCCGGAGTGGTGTTCGCCGAACCATGCCTCGTCAAAGCCGAGCCGATCCAGCGCGACGACTCGCTCCATGTCGTATTCCAGAGCCACCGTTGGCGATTGGCCGATCGGGTGAAACGGTGTGATGAAGACACCGAACCGCAGGGGGGCACTCATCGCAGCTCCAATCCGTTGAGGAAATCCAATAGGGCCGCGTTGACCTCTTCCGGCCGTTCCTGCTGCAGCCAGTGCCCCGCGTCTTCGAGCATCACCTGTTGGTAGGAGCCGGTGATCAATTGCGATGCGCGGTCGGCGCGGGTGAACGTCAGCACCGGGTCGGCGGTGCCGCCGATAAAGAGTGCAGGGACAGTAATTTTGGCGTCGGCTAGCTCTGGGGTGGTCTCCCAGTTGCGGTCGAAGTTGCGATACCAGTTCAGGCCACCGGTGAATCCGGTGCGGGAGAACTCGCTGATGTAGTGGTCGAGCTCGTCCTGGCTGAGCCAGTCCGGCAGCCGGTCGGGTTCGGGAAGGCGATCGATGAACCCCTCGTCACCGGGCGCCACCATGCGCGCCGCGGCGAGCGGGTCACCCGATGTCCGCAGGCCGCCCAGCATCCTGCGTAGCGTGCGCGCGGGGTCACCGTTGAGTTCCGCGTCGGCGACGCCCGGCTCCTGGAAGTACAGGATGTAAAAGAATTTGTCGCCGAGCATCTTGCGCCACGCCCTCGTCGGCGCCACATGCGAGCGGGGAACGGCCGGGACGCTGAGCCCGGCGACGGCCGCAACCCGATCCGGGTGCAGCAGCGGCGCATTCCACACGACGGCGGCGCCCCAGTCGTGTCCGACCCAGACGGCACGCTCGGCGCCGACGTCGTCGAGCAGGCCGACCAGGTCGGCCGTCAGGTGGTGGATGTCGTAGGCCTCGATCGCCTCGGGGCAAGAGGAGCCGCCGTAGCCACGCTGATCGGGCGCCAGAACGTGATAGCCGGCCTCGGCCAGAACCGGTATCTGGTGGCGCCACGAATAGGCCAATTCGGGAAAGCCATGAGCCAAGATCACCACGGGCGCGCCGCGCTCTCCCGCCTCGACCACCCGCAGCCGTACACCGTTGGTCTCTACTAACCGTTCGGTTGATTTGAGCACCATGTCACCAAAGCACACCCCCTCCGGGGCTGAGAAGTATTCGCGCTGATTGCGAATACCGTTCCAATCACTTTGGTCGCCTGGTAGATATCGCCATGAGGCACTCGCATTTCAGTGGAAGCAGGTGGACCCCGCATGAAGCGGCTCGACCACGTCGTCCTCTGGACGAGAGATCCGCGCGCGTCGATGGATTTCTATACGAGGGTGGTCGGGTTGGCGCCGGTCCGGTTTGCCGAGTTCGAGGCCGGTGACGCTCCGTTCCCGAGTGTTCGGGTGTGTGAGGACGCCATCATCGACCTGTCGCCGATCGCCAGTATCGCTGGCACCGAGGCGCTGACGCGGACGGACGGCAGCGCCGGCCACCCGGTGAATCACGTGTGCCTTGCGCTATCGAAGTCCGAATACGACGCGTTGGACCAGCGTCTGCGAGCGGAGGGCGTGGACACCAGCGCGCGGTTGGGCCCCAACTTCGGCGCCCAGGGCTGGGCGCCGCAGGCTTACTACTTCGCCGATCCGGACGGCAACGTGATCGAGGCTCGCTATTACGAATGACGAAACGCCCGCCGTTCGCCCGGCCGGTCGGGAACCCGCGCGCCACCGCCCGGCTGGTCGGGAACCCGTCGTCGTTGTATCCAGAGAATGGTGGCGACCCGCAGCGCCCCGGCTCTGCCGGGACTCGCGATCGCCACTGTGCAGATGGTGGCGACCCGCAGCCCCCCGGCTCTGCCGGGACTCGCGATCGCCACTGTGCAGATGGTGGCGACCCGCAGCGCCCCGGCTCTGCCGGGACTCGCGATCGCCACTAGCGGTAACCTGGACTTTTCCAGCTGCGTGTATATCGGGGAAGGACCTGGCCAGCAAGGCCGATGATTGATGAACCGGAAAAACGTTATCCGCACCATCACGGCGATTGCCGTCGTGGTGCTCCTCGGTTGGTCGTTCTTCTATTTCAGCGACGACACCCGCGGCTATAAGCCCGTCGACACGTCGGTGGCGGTGGCGCAGATCAACGGCGACAACGTCAAGAGCGCGCAGATCGACGACCGCGAGCAGCAGCTGCGGCTGACCCTGAAAAAGGGCAACAACGACACCGACAATTCCGACAAGGTCATCACCAAATACCCGAGCGGGTACGCCGTCGACCTGTTCAACGCGCTGAGCGCGAAGAACGCGAAGGTCAGCACGGTCGTCAACCAGGGCAGCATCCTGGGCGAGCTGCTCGTCTACGTGTTGCCGCTGCTGTTGCTGGTGGGCCTGTTCGTGATGTTCTCCCGCATGCAGGGCGGTGCCCGAATGGGCTTCGGGTTCGGCAAATCACGGGCGAAGCTGCTCAACAAGGACATGCCCAAGACCACGTTCGCCGACGTCGCTGGCGTCGACGAGGCGGTCGAAGAGCTGTACGAAATCAAGGACTTCCTGCAGAACCCCGGCCGCTATCAGGCGCTGGGCGCCAAGATCCCCAAGGGCGTGTTGCTCTACGGCCCGCCGGGAACCGGTAAGACGCTGCTGGCACGCGCGGTGGCCGGCGAGGCCGGAGTCCCGTTCTTCACCATCTCCGGCTCCGACTTCGTCGAGATGTTCGTCGGCGTCGGCGCATCGCGGGTGCGCGACCTGTTCGAACAGGCCAAGCAGAACAACCCGTGCATCATCTTCGTCGACGAGATCGACGCGGTGGGCCGACAGCGCGGTGCCGGCCTGGGCGGCGGCCACGACGAACGCGAGCAGACGCTGAACCAGCTGCTGGTCGAGATGGACGGTTTCGACCCACGCGCCGGCGTCATCCTCATCGCGGCCACCAACCGGCCCGACATCCTGGACCCCGCGCTGCTGCGGCCCGGCCGCTTCGACCGGCAGATCCCGGTGTCCAACCCGGATCTGGCGGGCCGCAAAGCGGTGCTCGAGGTGCACTCCAAGGGCAAGCCGATCGGCCCCGACGCCGACCTCGCCGGGCTGGCCAAACGCACCGTCGGCATGACCGGCGCCGACCTGGCCAACGTCATCAACGAGGCGGCGCTGCTGACCGCCCGGGAGAACGGCACCGTCATCACCAGCGCCGCGCTCGAAGAGGCGGTGGACCGGGTGATCGGCGGCCCGCGCCGCAAGGGCCGCATCATCAGCGAGCAGGAAAAGAAGATCACCGCCTACCACGAGGGCGGGCACACCCTGGCCGCCTGGGCGATGCCGGACATCGAGCCGATCTACAAGGTGACCATCCTGGCGCGCGGCCGGACCGGCGGCCACGCGGTCGCGGTGCCCGAGGAAGACAAGGGTCTGCGGACCCGCTCGGAGATGATCGCGCAACTGGTGTTCGCGATGGGCGGACGCGCCGCCGAGGAACTGGTGTTCCGGGAGCCGACGACGGGCGCGGTGTCCGACATCGAGCAGGCCACCAAGGTGGCCCGCGCGATGGTCACCGAATTCGGGATGAGTTCCAAGCTGGGCGCGGTCAAGTACGGCACCGAACACGGTGACCCCTTCCTGGGCCGCACCATGGGAACGCAGGCCGACTACTCTCACGAGGTCGCCCGCGACATCGACGACGAGATCCGCAAGCTGATCGAGGCGGCTCACACCGAGGCGTGGGAGATCCTCACCGAATACCGCGACGTGCTCGACACACTGGCCGGCGAGCTCCTGGAAAAGGAGACGCTGCACCGGGCCGAGCTGGAGGGCATCTTCGCCGACGTCGAAAAGCGGCCCCGGCTCACCATGTTCGACGATTTCGGCGGCCGCATCCCGTCGGACAAACCGCCGATCAAGACGCCCGGCGAGCTGGCGATGGAGCGCGGCGAGCCGTGGCCGCCGCCGGTCCCCGAGCCGGCGTTCAAGGCGGCCATCGCGCGCGCCAGCCAGGCCGCCGCGGCCGCGGGGGCGGATGCGGACCGAAACAACAACGGCGGCAATGGTTCTCAGGCATCCGGCCACCGTCCGGGCGCGCCGCATGCACCCACCCAGCCCGACTACGGTGCGCCGGCGGGCTGGCACGCACCGGGATGGCCGCCGCAGGACCAGCAGCCGAATTACTGGTATCCGCCGCCGCAGGCCCCGCAACAGCCGTACTGGCCGCAGCCGGCGGGGCACTACCCGGGTTATCCCGGCCAGCACGGGCACCCGGGCCAGCAGACCCACCCCGGTCAGCAAGGGCAGGCGCAGCCCCCCTACCCGCCGTATCCGCCCTACCCGCCGCCGAGTCTGCCCGACCCGGACGGCGCAAGGTCTCCCGACCAGCAGGACGACGACGTGAGCCGGTCCAATCCGCCGGCTCACGGCTGACGAACGGAGGATTCGATGGCAGTAACCGGTTTGGGCCCGGACACCGCCACCCCCTCAACTCGGGTGTTCGACCAGGAGCGCGCCGAGGCCGCAGTCCGAGAGTTGTTGTACGCCATCGGCGAGGACCCGGACCGGCACGGCCTGCGTGAGACGCCGGCCCGCGTCGCCCGTGCCTACCAAGAGATGTTCGCCGGGCTCTACACCGACCCCGACAGCGTGCTGAACACCATGTTCGACGAGGAGCACGACGAACTGGTGCTGGTCAAGGAGATCCCGCTGTACTCCACCTGCGAACACCATCTTGTGTCGTTCCACGGTGTCGCCCATGTCGGGTACATCCCAGGGGCCGACGGGCGCGTCACCGGGCTGTCCAAAATCGCGCGGCTGGTCGACCTTTACGCGAAGCGCCCGCAGGTGCAGGAACGGCTGACCAGCCAGATCGCCGACGCCCTGATGACGAAGCTCAATCCGCGCGGGGTGATCGTCGTGATCGAGGCCGAGCACCTGTGCATGGCCATGCGCGGCGTTCGCAAGCCCGGCGCCGTTACCACCACCTCGGCGGTGCGCGGGCAGTTCAAATCCAACGCCGCTTCTCGAGCCGAAGCGCTCGACCTCATTTTGCGTAAGTGAGCCGGCGCCTGTGCGGGTGATGGGAGTCCTGAACGTCACTGACGACTCGTTCTCCGATGGCGGCCGCTATCTCGACACCGGCAACGCCGTGGCGCATGGGGTGGCGTTGGCCGCCGAGGGCGCCGACATCGTCGACGTCGGAGGCGAGTCAACTCGGCCCGGCGCCACGCGGATCGACTCCCAGATCGAGACCTCTCGCGTGATTCCCGTCGTCAAAGAGCTTGTGGCAGAGGGAATAACGGTAAGCATAGACACCATGCACGCTGATGTCGCGCGCGCGGCGCTGCAGAACGGCGCGCGGATCGTCAACGACGTGTCGGGCGGGCGTGCCGATCCCGCGATGGCTCCGCTGCTGGCCGAGGCCGGCGTGCCCTGGGTGCTGATGCACTGGCGTTCGGTGTCCGCCGAGCGCCCGCATGCGGCTCCGCACTACGACGACGTGGTTGCCGAAGTGCGCGCCGAGCTGCTCGCCAGCGTCGACGACGCGGTGGCGGCCGGTGTAGACCCCGCCAAGCTGGTGATCGACCCGGGACTCGGGTTCGCCAAGACGGCTCAACACAATTGGGCGCTGCTTCGCGCGTTGCCGCAGTTGGTGGCCACCGGAATCCCCGTGCTGCTGGGTGCATCCCGTAAAAGGTTCCTCGGTACGTTGTTAGCCGGGCCGGATGGCTCGCCGCGACCGCCCGCCGGCCGCGAGACAGCGACAGCGGTGATCTCCGCGTTGGCAGCGCTGTACGGGGCGTGGGGTGTTCGTGTGCACGACGTGCGGGCCACGGCCGATGCCCTCAAGGTGGTCGGGGCCTGGGCGCAGACCGAATCGCAGCAGACCGAGCTGGCTGGAGACGATGGCTGATCGAATCGAATTGCGGGGGTTGACGATTCGTGGGCGACACGGGGTTTTCGAGCACGAGCGCGCCGACGGGCAGGATTTCGTCATCGATATGACCGTGTGGATCGACCTCGCGGACGCCGCCGCCAGCGACGAGCTGGCCGACACCTACGACTACGGCCGGCTGGCCCAGCTGGCGGCCGACATCGTGGCCGGGCCGCCGCGCAACCTGATCGAAGCGGTCGGGGGTGAGATCGCCGATCGGGTGATGCAGGACGACCGCGTGCATGCCGTCGAGGTGGTGGTGCACAAGCCGCAGGCTCCGATCACGCAGCAGTTCGCCGACGTCGCGGTGGTGGTGCGCCGGTCTCGGCGCGGCGGCCGCGGTTCGGTGATCCCGGCGGAGCGGCGCCTATGACTTGGGTGGTCCTCTCCATCGGCTCCAACCTGGGCGACCGCCTGGCCCGGTTGCAGTCCGTCGTCGACGGGCTGGGCGAGACGGTGCTCGCGGTCTCCCCGGTCTACGAGACCGACCCGTGGGGCCGCGTCGACCAGGCGCCGTTTCTCAATGCGGTGCTGATCGCCAACGACCCGGCCTGCGACGGCCAGTGCTGGTTGCGCCGGGCGCAGGAGTTCGAGCGGGCTGCCGGCCGGGTGCGCGGCGAGCGCTGGGGCCCGCGCACCCTCGACGTCGACCTGATCGCTTGCTACGGCGAGGCGGAGGTGATCTCCCGCGAGAACAATCTGACGTTGCCGCACCCATTGGCCCACCTGCGTGCCTTCGTGATGATCCCCTGGCTCGCCATCGACCCCGATGCCCAGCTGACCGTCGCCGGGGACGCTCAGCCCGTCTCGGGCCTGCTGGCCCAGCTGGACCCCGCGGACCGGGAAAGCGTCCGGTTGACCGACCTCAAGCTGCACCGGCCGGGCACGGACCCGGCAGACCGGAGTCCGGAAGGCTGATGGGGCCGACCAGGAAACGTGACCTGACGGCCGCGGTGGTAGCCGCGGCGGTGGTTGGTTATTTGCTGGTCAACGGCCTCTACCGATTGTTTCCGCCGATCACGGTGTGGACCGGTCTGTCGTTGCTGGCCGTCGCCGTCGGCGAAGCCCTGTGGGCGCGCTACGTGCGGACCAAAATCAACGACGGCGAAATCGGGGTCGGCCCCGGCTGGCTGCACCCGCTGGCGGTGGCCCGCAGCCTGATGGTCGCCAAGGCGTCGGCCTGGGTGGGCGCGCTGATGTTGGGCTGGTGGGCCGGGATCCTGGTGTATTTCCTGCCGCGACGATCCTGGTTGCGGGCGGCCGCCGAGGACACCACCGGCGCCGTGGTCGCCGCCGTCAGCGCGCTGGCGCTGCTCCTCGCCGCGCTGTGGCTGCAGCATTGCTGCAAGTCGCCACCGGACCAGACCGAGCACGGCGAGGGTGCCGAAAACTAGCCCCCCTGTGACCCGGGTAACAACAGCGTGAGAATCGCCGGAGTAGGGCGACACGCGGATTGACCTCGCGCAGGTACAGTCAGGCCATGACCGTTCTGTCCCGCGGCGCCCGGGTTCGGCGCGGCGGCCGCAGGCCGGGGTGGGTGCTCTTGACCGCGTTGCTGGTCCTTGCGATGGGGGCCAGTTCCGCTTTGGTTTTCACCAATCGGGTGGAACTCCTCAAGCTCGCTGTAATCCTGGCCCTGTGGGCCGCAGTCGCCGGCGCGTTCGTCTCGGTGCTGTACCGCCGTCAGAGCGATGCGGATCAATCCCGCGTCCGCGACCTGAAGCTGGTGTACGACTTGCAGCTGGATCGGGAGATCTCCGCCCGGCGCGAGTACGAGCTGACCGTCGAGTCCCAGCTGCGTCGCGAGCTGGCATCCGAGCTGCGCGCACAAGCCGCCGACGACCTGGCCGAGCTGCGCGCGGAATTGAGCGCGCTGCGCACCAGCCTGGAGATCCTGTTCGACACCGACCTCGCCCAGCGGCCGGCCCTCGAGACGCCCGAAGCGGAGGCGGCCCCCGAACGCGCGTACAGCGAGTGGGACCGCAACGGCGAGACCCCGCGTGACGCGCCCTACGACTGGGTCGCCAGCGATCGGGTCAGCTCGGTCCCCCAGGACAACCCGGCGGGCCGCGCCGACGAGACGGCGATCATCGACGTGCCCGAGGAACCGCTGTTGCCGCCCCGGCAGCCCCAGAGCCCGCCGCCGCCCCGCCGCGACCGGGTCCCCTACCAGTACGAACCGCCGCAGGAGCCGCCACCGCCGGCCCCACCGCAGCCGTCGTACAGCGCCGCACCGCCCGAGCCCGAGCCGCGCTTCGAACCGCGTCAGCAGCCGCCGGCGCCGCAGCCGGAGCCGCAGGTGCAAGGCTGGCAGCCGGTGGGTGCGTCGGGGCTGTGGTTGCCGCCCGGCGCGCCGGGAAGCAACTGGGCCGGTGCCGATGAGTCCGCCCCGCCGGGCGAGGAGACGTCGGGCCGGCGGCGACGCGCCCGCCACTCCGAGCCGGACCAGGCATGGGCCGCCCCCCGCGACGAGCCGGCGCCGCCGCCGTTCGGCGAGCCGGGTCGCCGGGCGCGGTCGCGCCACTCGGCCGAGTACCGCGACTACGGCGCCCCCGGCTTCGCGCCCCCGAGCGAGCCCGCGTTCGCGTCCGGCCCCATTCCCGCGGCGGCCACGCCCCCGCCTCCAGCGCCGCCGCATTCACCGTCACCCCACACCGACGGGGAGCCACCACCACCGCCGCGGCTCGCCCCGCCGCCACCGCCGGAGCACGCCCCCCGCCATGGCGGCGCGGACCCGCTGGCGCAGGCCCCGGACGGGCCGGGCGAAGGCCCCCCGACCGGCGGTCAGTCGGTTGCGGAGTTGCTGGCGCGGCTGCAGGTCCAGCCGTCCGAGGGCGGCCGGCGGCGGCGCCGCGACGGCTGAGCTGGGAGCTTCCTCACACGGGGCTTTCATTGGTCGGGGCCCGCTGATCGACTAGAGTTTTAGTGACCGAACGGTACCCACGAGGTGGGACCGGAACGAACGAAAGAAATCTGTGAGGTCGTCTGCGATGGTGCAGTTCGACGGTTTGCGCCCGGCCAGGCTCAAGGTGGGAGTCATCTCGGCCGGCCGGGTGGGCACCGCGCTCGGTGTCGCGCTGGAGCGCGCCGACCATGTCGTGGTCGCCTGCAGCGCCATCTCCCACGCGTCGCGCCAGCGGGCGCAGCGTCGACTGCCCGACACCCCGGTGGCGTCGCCGCCGGACGTGGCGGCCGGCGCCGAGCTGCTGTTGCTGGCCGTTCCCGACAGCGAGCTGGCCGGCCTGGTGTCCGGCTTGGCCGCGACGTCGTCGGTGCGGCCGGGCACGATCGTCGCCCACACCTCCGGCGCCAACGGGGTCGGCATTCTCGCGCCGCTGGCCCAGGACGGTTGCATCCCGCTGGCGATTCACCCGGCGATGACGTTCACCGGCTCCGATGAGGACATCAACCGGCTGGCGGACACCTGCTTCGGCATCACCGCCGCCGACGAGGTGGGGTACGCGATCGGGCAGTCGCTCGTCCTCGAGATGGGCGGCGAGCCGTTCTCCGTGCCTGAGGAAGCGCGGGTGCTCTACCACGCCGCGCTGGCGCACGCGAGCAACCACCTGGTGACGGTCCTCGCCGACGCGCTCGAGGCGCTGCGGGCCGCGCTGCGTGGCAGCGAACTGCTCGGGCAACAGTCCGTCGACGACCAGCCGGGCGGCATCGCCGAACGCATCGTCGGGCCGCTGGCGCGGGCGGCGCTGGAGAACACCCTGCAACGCGGGCAGGCCGCGCTCACCGGCCCGGTCGCACGCGGTGACGCGGCCGCGGTCGCCGGGCACCTGGCCGCGTTGAACCAGGCCGACCCGGAACTCGCGCAGGCGTACCGGGTGAACGCCCTGCGGACCGCCCGGCGCGCCCACGCTCCCGCCGACGTCCTCGAGGTGCTGGCGGGATGAGAGCGGGCAAACCGCCCGCCTTCAAGGCCGGCGAACTCAACGTTTACTCGCGCCCGCGCGACGTCACCGACGTCTCCCGCGCGCTGCGCCACACCGGCCGCCGGGTGATGCTGGTGCCCACCATGGGCGCCCTGCACGACGGCCACCTCGCTTTGGTGCGCGCCGCCAAGCGGGTGCCCGGCTCGGTGGTCGCGGTGTCGATCTTCGTCAACCCGCTCCAGTTCGGCGCCGGGGAAGACCTGGACGCCTACCCCCGGACCCTCGACGACGACGTGGCGCTCCTGCGGGGCGAAGGCGTCGAAATCGTGTTCGCGCCAACGGCCGCTGAGATGTACCCCGACGGCCTGCGCACCACCGTGCAGCCCGGTCCGCTGGCCGCCGACCTCGAAGGTGGCCAGCGACCGACCCACTTCGCCGGCGTACTGACAGTCGTGTGCAAGCTGCTGCAGATCGTGCGCCCCGATCGAGTGTTCTTCGGCGAGAAGGACTATCAGCAGCTGGTGCTCATCCGGCAGATGGTCACCGACCTGAACATCGACGTCGCCGTGGTGGGCGTGCCGACCATCCGCGAGGCCGACGGGCTGGCCATGTCGTCACGTAACCGCTACCTCGATCCGGTGCAACGCGAGGCGGCCGTGGCGGTGTCGGCGGCATTGACCGCGGGGGCCCATGCCGCGGACGCCGGACCGCAGGCCGCGCTGGACGCGGCACGCGCGGTGCTCGAGGCGGTGCCCGAGCTCACGGTCGACTACCTCGAGTTGCGTGATCCGGAGCTGGGCCCGTTGCGGGCCAACCGATCCGGGCGGCTGCTCGTGGCCGTCCGGCTGGGCAGCACCCGGCTGCTGGACAACATCGCGATCGAGATCGAAACTTCGCCGGCACCCGTTGGGCCGGACGGATATCGGGACCCCCGTGAATCATCTTGGAGGAATTGATGTTACGGACCATGCTCAAGTCGAAGATTCACCGCGCCACCGTGACGCAGGCCGATTTGCACTACGTCGGCTCGGTGACCATCGACGCCGATCTGATGGACGCCGCTGATCTGCTGGAGGGCGAGCAGGTGACCATCGTGGACATCGACAACGGCGCCCGCCTGGTCACCTATGCGATCACCGGCGAGCGCGGCAGTGGAGTGATCGGGATCAACGGCGCCGCCGCCCATCTCGTGCACCCGGGTGATCTGGTGATCCTGATCGCGTACGGGACGATGGAAGACGCGGAGGCGCGCTCCTACCAGCCGCGAATCGTGTTCGTCGACGCGGACAACAGGCCCATCGACCTGGGACACGATCCGGCGTTCGTTCCCGCGGATGCGGCCGAGCTTCTCGACCCCCGAATCACTGTGCGGTAGCCGTGCTGCTGGCGATCGACGTCCGTAACACCCACACCGTCGTGGGGCTGATCTCCGGATCCAAAGAGCACGCAAAGGTCGTGCAGCAGTGGCGGATCCGCACCGAGTCCGAGGTCACCGCGGACGAGCTGGCCCTGACCATCGACGGCCTGATCGGCGACGACTCCGAGCGACTCACCGGCGCCGCCGCCCTGTCCACCGTGCCGTCGGTGCTGCACGAGGTTCGGATCATGCTGGACCAGTACTGGCCGTCGGTGCCGCACGTGCTGATCGAGCCCGGCGTGCGCACCGGCATCCCGCTCTTGGTCGACAACCCGAAAGAAGTGGGTGCCGACCGAATCGTCAACTGCCTGGCGGCCTTTCACCGGTTTCAAAGCGCCGCGATCGTCATCGACTTCGGCTCCTCGATCTGTGTGGACGTCGTGTCGGCCAAGGGCGAATTCCTCGGCGGCGCGATCGCGCCCGGCGTGCAGGTCTCCTCGGATGCGGCGGCGGCCCGCTCCGCCGCGCTGCGCCGGGTGGAGCTGTCCCGTCCCCGTTCGGTGGTGGGCAAGAACACCGTCGAATGCATGCAGGCCGGAGCGGTATTCGGCTTCGCCGGGCTGGTCGACGGCCTGGTCGGACGGATTCGCGAGGACGTCGAGGGCTTCGCCGGTGACGACGTCGCGGTGGTGGCGACGGGGCACACGGCTCCGCTGCTGCTGCCCGAACTGCAGACGCCCAGCCATTACGACCAGCATCTGACCCTGCACGGGCTGCGGCTGGTCTTCGAACGCAACCGGGACGCCCAGCGGGGCCGGCTGAAGACCGCGCGCTGAGTATCCCCGGCGACGAGATTGCCCCAGTGGTCGTGGTCGCGACCGGAACAACGACCGTGACGGCAATCTCGGCGGGCCGCCGGTAAGAGCCGCCCCGCGAGGTCATTTAAGCTGGCACGTCGTGAGTGACGCCAGCGAGGATGCAGCAGCAGACCTGCCCGAGCAGTTCCGCATCCGCCGGGACAAGCGCGCTCGCTTGTTGGCGGAGGGCCGGGAGCCCTATCCGGTCGCCATCGAACGCACCCACACCCTGGCGCAGGTGCGCGCCGACCATCCCGACCTGCCGGTCGATACCGCTACCGACGACGTCGTCGGCATCGCGGGCCGGGTGATCTTCGCGCGCAACTCGGGGAAATTGTGCTTCGCGACGCTCCAGGAGGGTGACGGCACCACGCTCCAGGTGATGCTCAGCCTCGACAAGGTGGGCTCCGAATCCCTGGACGCGTGGAAGGCCGACGTCGACCTCGGCGACATCGTCTACGTGCACGGCAATGTGATCAGCTCACGGCGCGGCGAATTGTCCGTGCTCGCCGATTCCTGGCAGATGGCGGCCAAGTCGTTGCGGCCGCTGCCGGTGGCCCATAAGGAGATGAGCGAAGAGGCGCGGGTGCGGCAGCGCTACGTCGACCTGATCGTCCGCCCCCAGGCCCGCACGGTGGCGCGGCAGCGAATCGCCGTGGTCCGCGCGATCCGCAACTCGCTCGAACGGCGCGGGTTTCTCGAAGTCGAGACGCCTATGTTGCAGACGCTGGCGGGCGGCGCGGCGGCGCGGCCGTTCGTGACGCATTCCAATGCTCTGGACATCGATCTGTACCTGCGGATCGCACCGGAACTGTTCCTCAAGCGCTGCATCGTCGGTGGTTTCGACAAGGTCTTCGAAGTAAATCGAGTGTTCCGAAACGAGGGCGCGGATTCGACGCATTCTCCCGAATTCTCGATGCTCGAGACCTACCAGGCCTACGGAACCTATGACGATTCGGCAGTCGTCACGCGCGAGCTTATTCAAGAGGTCGCTGATGAGGCGATCGGAACCCGACAACTGCCGCTGCCCGACGGGAGTGTCTACGACATAGACGGCGAATGGGCGTCGATTCAAATGTACCCGTCGCTGTCCGCGGCGCTCGGCGAGGAGATCACCCCCGAGACCCCGGCGGAGCGGTTGTGGGCCATCGCGGATCGGCTGGGGGTCGAGATTCCCCGAGACCGGGGCTACGGGCACGGCAAGCTCGTCGAGGAACTCTGGGAGCACTCGGTCGGAAACACGCTGACGGCGCCCACCTTCGTGCGGGACTTCCCCGTGGAGACAACGCCTTTGACGCGTCAGCACCGCAGCATCCCCGGTGTGACCGAGAAGTGGGACCTCTACGTGCGCGGGGTCGAATTGGCCACCGGGTATTCCGAGCTGAACGACCCCGTCATTCAGCGGGAAAGATTCGCCGCCCAAGCCCGCGCGGCCGCGGCGGGCGACGACGAGGCCATGGTGCTAGACGAAGACTTTCTTGCCGCCCTCGAGTATGCGATGCCGCCGTGCACGGGAACGGGAATGGGTATCGATCGGTTGTTGATGACTTTGACTGGGCTGTCAATTCGCGAGACAGTTTTGTTCCCGATTGTTCGGCCGCACTCCACATGAAAAACGCAACTGTGCGCCTTGCGGCCGGATTGAGTATGCTGCCTTGTTATGGCAGATTGGTGACCCGGGGAGGCTCACCCAAACTGCTCAGCAACTGCTCAGGACGAAATGCGAGGATAAGCTAATGGCGAAAAAAGTGACCGTCACCTTGGTCGATGATTTCGACGGTGCCGGCGCAGCCGACGAAACGGTCGAATTCGGCCTTGACGGGGTGACCTATGAGATTGACCTTTCGTCCAAGAATGCGGCAAAACTCCGCAACGACCTGAAGCAGTGGGTGGAAGCCGGACGCCGGGTCGGCGGTCGACGGCGTGGGCGGTCCAGCTCGGGTCGCGGCCGCGGCGCGATCGACCGCGAGCAGAGCGCGGCGATCCGTGAGTGGGCCCGCCGCAACGGCCACAACGTCTCGACGCGCGGCCGCATCCCGGCCGACGTCATCGACGCGTTTCACGCGGCAACCTGACAAACCTCTTAACCGGCGCCCCGGACCGCAGCGGCCCGGGCGCCGGTTTGTCATTTCGCTGGCGGCGAAAGAATCGTCCGAGAGTGCGGGAAACGAATTGGCACCCGGCCACGTTGGTTCGGTTACGGCGCTGTAATGACAGGGGAGTTCGCCCGATACGGGCCCGGCGGGTCTTGAACAGCAAGGAACCGCAAGGTTATGCCCCCTGGCAGGCCGACCATTACAGTGGATGGCAGGTATGAGATTCCGGCCCCGACGGGGACCGGGTGGGCCACACAGAGGCCAAGTACCGATGGTGAGGGAGAGCAGGTAACCACCGATGTTTGAACGATTTACCGACCGTGCCCGCAGGGTCGTCGTCCTGGCGCAAGAAGAGGCCCGGATGCTCAACCACAACTACATCGGCACCGAGCACATCCTGTTGGGTCTGATTCACGAGGGCGAGGGCGTCGCGGCGAAGTCGCTGGAGTCGCTCGGGATCTCGCTGGAAGGCGTTCGCAGCCAGGTCGAGGAGATCATCGGCCAGGGCCAGCAGGCGCCGTCGGGGCACATCCCGTTCACCCCGCGCGCCAAGAAGGTTCTCGAGCTGAGCCTGCGGGAGGCGCTGCAGCTCGGCCACAACTACATCGGTACCGAGCACATCCTCCTCGGACTCATCCGCGAGGGTGAGGGCGTCGCCGCCCAGGTGTTGGTCAAGCTGGGCGCCGAGCTGACGCGGGTGCGCCAGCAGGTCATCCAGCTGCTCAGTGGCTACCAGGGCAAGGAGGCCGCGGAGGCCGGCACCGGCGGCCGTGGCGGCGAGTCGGGCAGCCCGTCCACCTCGTTGGTGCTCGACCAGTTCGGGCGCAACCTGACGGCCGCCGCGATGGAGGGCAAGCTCGACCCGGTCATCGGCCGCGAGAAGGAAATCGAGCGCGTCATGCAGGTCCTGAGCCGGCGCACCAAGAACAACCCGGTGCTGATCGGCGAGCCCGGCGTCGGCAAGACCGCCGTCGTCGAGGGCCTCGCGCAGGCCATCGTGCACGGCCAGGTTCCCGAGACGCTGAAGGACAAGCAGCTCTACACCCTGGACCTCGGTTCGTTGGTGGCCGGCTCGCGCTACCGCGGTGACTTCGAGGAGCGGCTGAAGAAGGTGCTCAAGGAGATCAACACCCGCGGCGACATCATCCTGTTCATCGACGAGCTGCACACGCTCGTTGGCGCGGGCGCGGCCGAGGGTGCGATCGATGCGGCCAGCATCCTGAAGCCCAAGCTGGCCCGCGGTGAGCTGCAGACGATCGGTGCAACGACTCTCGACGAGTACCGCAAGTACATCGAGAAGGACGCCGCCCTGGAGCGCCGCTTCCAGCCCGTGCAGGTGGGGGAGCCGACGGTGGAGCACACCATCGAGATCCTCAAGGGCCTGCGCGACCGCTACGAGGCGCACCACCGGGTCTCGATCACCGACTCCGCGCTGGTGGCCGCCGCCACCCTGGCCGACCGCTACATCAACGACCGGTTCCTGCCGGACAAGGCGATCGACCTGATCGACGAGGCGGGCGCCCGGATGCGGATCCGCCGGATGACCGCGCCGCCAGACCTGCGCGAGTTCGACGAGAAGATCGCCGACGCCCGCCGCGAGAAGGAATCGGCGATCGACGCCCAGGACTTCGAGAAGGCCGCCAGCCTGCGCGACCGGGAGAAGCAGTTGGTCGCCCAGCGGGCCGAGCGCGAAAAGCAGTGGCGCTCAGGCGATCTCGACGTGGTCGCCGAGGTCGACGACGAGCAGATCGCGGAGGTGTTGGGCAACTGGACCGGCATCCCGGTGTTCAAGCTCACCGAGGCCGAGACCACCCGCCTGCTGCGCATGGAGGACGAGCTGCACAAGCGGATCATCGGCCAGGAAGACGCCGTGAAGGCCGTCTCGAAGGCCATCCGCCGCACGCGCGCCGGGTTGAAGGACCCCAAGCGCCCGTCGGGTTCGTTCATCTTCGCCGGCCCGTCCGGTGTCGGTAAGACCGAGCTGTCCAAGGCGCTGGCCAACTTCCTGTTCGGCGACGACGACGCGCTCATCCAGATCGACATGGGCGAGTTCCACGACCGGTTCACCGCGTCGCGGCTCTTCGGTGCCCCGCCGGGATACGTCGGCTACGAAGAGGGCGGCCAGCTCACCGAGAAGGTGCGGCGCAAGCCGTTCTCGGTGGTGCTGTTCGACGAGATTGAGAAGGCGCACCAGGAGATCTACAACAGCCTGTTGCAGGTCCTCGAGGACGGCCGGCTCACCGACGGTCAGGGCCGCACGGTCGACTTCAAGAACACCGTGCTGATCTTCACCTCGAACCTCGGTACGTCCGACATCAGCAAGCCGGTCGGCCTGGGCTTCACCCAGGGTGGCGGTGAGAACAACTACGAGCGGATGAAGCAGAAGGTCAACGACGAGCTGAAGAAGCACTTCCGCCCGGAGTTCCTCAACCGCATCGACGACATCATCGTGTTCCACCAGCTGACCAAGGACGAGATCATCCGCATGGTCGACCTGATGATCGAGCGGGTCAGCAAGCAGCTCAAGGCCAAGGACATGGCGATGGAGTTGACCGACAAGGCCAAGGCCTTGCTGGCCAAGCGGGGCTTCGACCCGGTGCTGGGTGCCCGCCCGTTGCGGCGCACCATCCAGCGCGAGATCGAGGACCAGCTGTCCGAGAAGATCCTGTTCGAGGAAGTCGGACCGGGACAGATCGTCACGGTCGACGTGGACAACTGGGACGGCGAGAGCGCCGGCGAGGACGCGGTGTTCACCTTCACCGGCACCCGCAAGCCGCCGGCCGAGCCGGACCTGGCGAAGGCCGGGGCGCACGCGGCGCCGGAAACGCCCTAGCGATTACCGGAAACGGGCGGTTAGTCTCACGGGACTGACCGCCCGTTTTCGCTGTGACCAGGAGGCAAGCCAGTGCTGATCGTCACCACCAACGACCTGCCCGGCTGGGAGATCCAGCGGGTCTGCGGCGAAGTGTTCGGGCTGACCGTCCGTTCGCGAAACGCCTTCTCCCAGATGGGCGCGGGATTCAAGGCGATGTTCGGCGGCGAGCTGGCCGGCATGACCAAGAACCTGGCCGAGAGCCGGAACGAGGCGATGGGGCGGCTGATCACCGAGGCGCGCAATCGCGGCGGCAACGCGATCGTGGCGATGCGGTTCGATACGACCGAAATCGGCGACGTGTGGACCGAGATCTGCGCCTACGGCACGGCGGTCCAGGCGACACCGCTGACCGAGGCCGCGAAATACACGGCCAGCCAGCTGGGTTATGGCTCCCCGCCTCCACAGCAGTGAGCGGCGGTTTAGACTGACTCTCGTCCTGACGGGCAACGGAATCTGGTGAAATTCCAGAACGGTCGCGCCACTGTCGATAGTCAGACCCATGGCCCGTCGTCACCAGAGGGGACGCGGTTATCCCCCGGAAGGAGAGTCGATCGTGCCGAACCTTGAGACGACCCGGACCCGATCGGTTGATTTGTCGGCCGCCGGCGCCGCGGCCTGGTTGGCGGCAACCGCCTTCCTGGCCCTGTTGGCGCTGTACTTCGTCGGCGTGGACCAGGGCGCGGTGTCGCTGTTCGGCAGCGATTCGCACGTGCACGAGTTCGTGCACGACGCGCGGCACCTGCTCGGCTTCCCCTGCCACTGATCGCGTGGAGAAGCGTCTGATCGGGCGCGGCTTGCTGGCCGGTGCAATCGGCGCGGTGCTGGCGTTCGCCTTCGCCCGCCTGTGCGCCGAGCCGGTGATCGGCCGCGCGATCGCCTTCGAGGACGGCCTGGCCGACGCGGAGAACGCTCATGGTGTGCACGAGCACGGCGCCGAGTTGTTCAGCCGCGGGGTGCAGTCCAACGCCGGGCTGGGCTTCGGATTGCTCATCTTCGGCGTCGCGCTGGGCGCGCTGTTCAGCGTGCTGTTCTGTGTGATCGCCGCGCGTGTGACAAGCGTTGGGCCACGCGCGCTTTCGCTGCTTTTGGCGGCGGCCGCCTTCGTCGCGGTCTACCTGGTGCCGTTCGTGAAGTATCCGCCCAACCCGCCGGCGGTGGGCCAGGCGGACACGATCGGGGAGCGCACCGGCTGGTACCTGGTCATGGTGGTGGCCTCGGTGGTGCTGACCATCGCGGCCGTGTGGCTGGCGCGGTTCCTGACCGCCCGCCTCGGCGCGTGGAACGGGCGGCTGCTCGCCGCGGGCGGCTACGTCGCGGCGGTCGCGGTGCTGGCGATGTCGTTGCCGGACATAGACGAGACCCCCGGGCCGCTGCGCGACGCGTCGGGCACGATCGTCTATCCGGGCTTTCCCGCCGACGTCCTCTACGACTTCAGGCTGCTCTCGTTGTCCGCGCAGTTGGTGCTGTGGGTGACCGTCGGCGTGGTGTTCGCGACGCTCGCCGGGCGGTTGCTCGAGGAGCGCGCGCCGAGCATCAACGCGTGACCGGTGTCCTGCGGCTGACGATGGTGTCACACGCGATGACCGACGCCATGGCGTCCGCGCGATTTCCGCTCGACGAACCGCTCAGCGACGTCGGACGTGGGCAGGTGAAAAAGGTTGGCTTCAAAGCCAAGACGCACCTCGCCGCGCCCGAGCGGCGCGCCTGTGAAACCGCGGAGCTGCTGGGCCTGGCGGCCAGCGTCGAGCCCCGGTTGGCCGACATCGATTGCGGGACATGGCGCGGGCAAGCGCGGGAGACAATCGACCCGCGGGACCTCGAGGCGTGGCTGACCGACCCGGGCCGGGCGCCGCACGGTGGCGAGTCGATCGTCGCCCTGGTCGAACGGGTGGCGGGATGGCTGAAGTCGGTGAACCAGCCGACCGTGGCGGTGACGCATCCCGCGGTCATCCGGGCGGCGATCCTGGTCGCCCTGGCGGCACCGCCGGAATCGTTCTGGCGCATCGACATTGCGACCGTCAGTCGTACCGTCATGCACCTGCGCGACGGCCGTTGGACGCTGCGGCTGTGAGCGGGGATCGGGTTTTCGAAACTTGTCGTACCGCGCTGCGATGATGGGTTCATGTCTTCGACCGCATCGTCCGACTCCGTGGTGGTGAGCCCCAAAGACCGTCTCGGGGTGCTGTTCGAGGAGCTGGCGGAGTTGGCCGGTCAGCGCAACGCCATCGATGGGCGCATCGTGGATTTGGTCGCCGAGATCGACCGCGAGGAGCTGTGCGGCATGACCGGCGCACGCTCGGTGCCGGCGTTGGTGGCCTGGAAGCTGGGGTTGTCCTCGACCACCGCGCACACGATCGCCACCGTCGCGCGCCGGGTCGAGGAGTTCCCCCGCTGCGCCCAAGGAATGCGGGAGGGCCGGCTGTCGCTGGATCAGGTCGGCGTCATCGCGGCACGCGCGGGTGCGGGCTCCGATGCGCACTATGCGGAGTTGGCGCGGGTGGCCACGGTGCACCAGTTGCGCACCGCGATCAGCCTGGAACCGCGACCCGAGCGCGATCCTGGACCCGGACCCCGGCCATCGATCACCAAGACCTCCGATGAGGAGCTCGCCTCTTGGCGGATCACTCTTGACCATTTGGACGCCGCCACGTTCGACGCCGCCTTGCAGTCCCATCGTGACGCGCTGATCGCCGAATGGAAGCACGACCGCGCCGAGGGAGCGTC
>NZ_LZIX01000237.1:0-10338 GCF_001666955.1 Mycobacterium sp. E735
TTCGCCTCGGTGATGGGCACCGGCATCGTGGCCATCGCCGGCGCCACCCTGCCCGTCCACGTGGTCGGGTTGCGCGCATTCGCCCAAGTGGTCTGGGTGATCGCCGCCGTCCTGCTCGTCGCGCTGATCGTCCTGGTGGGCGGTCACTGGCTACGTCACCCCACCGTGGCCCGTACCCACGCGCGCAACCCGCAGATGGCGCACTTCTATGGCGCGGCACCCATGGCCCTGATGACGGTGGGTGGGGGAGCGGTGCTGGTCGGCAGGGACCTGATCGGTGGGCGCATCGCCGTCGACCTGGATTGGGTGCTCTGGACCGGGGGCACGCTGGGCGGGCTGTTCACCGCGGTGAGCATTCCCTACCTGATGTTCACCCAGCACAATGTCGAGCCCGACGCGGCGTTCGGGGGCTGGCTGATGCCGGTGGTTCCGCCAATGGTGACCGCGGCCATGGGGGCGCTGCTGCTGCCACACATGACGGCGGGCACCGGGCGCGAGACCATGCTCTTCGGCTGCTACGCGATGTTCGGGCTGTCGTTGCTGGCTTCCCTGAACATCATCGCGATGATCTGGGCCCGCCTGACGCTGTACGGGACGTCAGGCTCGGCGCGCGTGCCCACGCTGTGGATTGTGTTGGGCCCACTCGGGCAATCCATCACGGCCGCAGGTCTTTTGGGGGCCTGCGCCGGACTGGCCGTTGATCGCGAACTGGCCGAGGACCTGAACGCCTTCGCGATCCTCTACGGAGTCCCGGTCTGGGGCTTCGCGGTGTTGTGGATCGCGCTGGCGACCGCGTTGACCGTGCGCACACTGCGGCGCGGGATGCCGTTCGCCCTGACGTGGTGGAGCCTGACCTTCCCGGTCGGAACGTTCGTCACGGGCACCTCCCAGCTCGCCGGCCACACCCACCTGCCCGCGTTCCGGGTGGCCGCGGCCGTCGCGTACGCCGGGCTGCTGTTCACGTGGTTGCTGGTGGCTGTGCGGACCGCTCGCGGGAGCTTGCGCGGAAACCTGCTCAAGCTGCCGCCGAGCAACGTGCCGGTCAAGGCCAGCAAGGAACCGGTGTCCTGACCAAGGCCGTGGGCGTTTCGATCCCCCGGGTCGGCGGGTAGGCCTCCATGAGCCGATCGGAGGCTCGGTGTCGGACACCAGCGGGCCGCCGGGGCGCGGCACCGGCCAGTGGCACGTCCGAGCGGTTCACGCCGGTCGAGCCGCCGCAACGTTTGACGCCGGCAGAACCGTCTGGGGCGCAAACACGAAGCTTGACCAAGGAGGTTAAGGATGCGCGCTGAGGAAGGCGACGAAACCGTCAAGGACTACGCCGCGGAGGGGAAACAGGCTCTCGGCAGGATCAAGTCATCCCAACGGTCGGGCAACCGGTTTGGCGACGTCGCCAAGCGGTTCGCCAGGCTTTGGGGAGGCGACCGCGCGGCCGAAGACGGGCCCGGCGAACCGGGCTAGTCACACCGACGCCGGATACCGGTGAGCCCACGGGCTCGCCTCTTCGAGTTGGGCCGCCAACCGGAGAAGATCGCCGTCCGCGCCGAGCCGGCCCACCAACTGCACACCGAGCGGGAGTCCGATGCCGGTCCAATGCAGCGGCACGCTTATCGCGGGACGCCCGGTGAGGTTGGCCAGCTGCGTGTAGGGCACCCAGCCCAGGCTCTCCTGGATCAGCTGATCGAGAATCCCACTGCGCGCCATGACTTTTCCCGCATGCAGCGTGCTCGCGACGCGGGCCACCCGTTGCAGAAGGCGCGGCGTCGCGGTGGCCCCGATGCGCAGCGGCGGGGTCGCGAGAGTTGGGGTCAGCAAGCAGTCGAAGCTTTCGTGGAACGTGGCCAGGCACCGGATGTGCTCGTTGCGGTTTTCCAGCGCGAAGATAGGTGCCAAAACGCCGGTGGCCCTGGCGAGTTCACTCACGGCCAAGGTGTCGGCCTCGAAATCGCGGTCGCGGGCGCCGGTGCGTTTCCTGGCGTCTGCGACATGGTGGTAGAGCTGCGCGAACCAGATGGTGAGGAAGTCACGGGCCAGGGCGGCGTCGTCGTACGGGGGCGGCACCTCCTCGACGTGATGCCCCAGATCGTTGAGGAGGCTCGCCGCCCGTTCCACCGCGGCGACGGATTCCCGGTCGGGATTCGGGTTGATCGCCGAGGACCAGGAGTACCCGATCCGCAGCGCGTCCGGGCGACCCTTGATGTGATCGGCGAAAGTGCCTCGCGGAAGGGCGACTTCGTAAGCCGCATGCGGATCACGGCCGACGATCGCGTCGCATAGCGCGGCGCTGTCACGTACGGTGCGTGAAACCACACCCTGGGTGACCATCCCGAACATCGGCTCGCCCGTCTGCGGGCCGTAGGGCGACAGGCCCCTACTCAGCTTGAGGCCGACGAGCCCATTGCAGGCGGCGGGGATGCGGATCGATCCGCCTCCGTCGTTGGCACCCGCGGCCGGAACGATCCCGGCCGCGACCGCCGCGCCGGACCCGCCCGAAGATCCGCCCGGAGTGTGCCCGGTGTTCCACGGGTTGCGCGCCGGACCCCAATAATCCGATTCCGTCACGCCCTTGGCCCCGAACTCGGGGGTGTTGGTCATCGCGAAGATCACCAGTCCCGCGTCCAGGAACCGCTGAGTGACCAACGCGTGTCGGTCGGCCACGTCGTTGGCCAGCGACCGGGAACCGCTCGAGGTCGGAAAGCCGCGGTACTCCTGAGCGAGGTCTTTGATCACGAAGGGCACGCCGGCGAACGGCCCGCTCAGGTCCGGATCGGCCGCCCGGGAGTCCGCGACGTCGCCCAGCCGGCGAACGATCGCGTTCAACCGTGGATTGACCGCGTCCGCTCGTTGCCTCGCCAGTGCGAGAAGTTCGGCGGCCGTGATCTGCTTCGCCGCCACCAGTTCGGCCAACGCGGTCGCGTCCAGGGACATGTACTCGTCAAGGTTCATCGTTTTCTCCTCCGGACGCCCCGGTGCATCGTATTGAAGCGGCTTAGTATCACCAGATGCCGATGGCAGTCGAACCGTTTTCAATCCAGGGGCCCGGTGGCGTCCGAATCGTCGCGGACCGACTGGGTGATCCTGACGCGCGGGCCGTGGTGTTCCTGCACGGCGGCGGACAGACCCGCCGCTCGTGGGGCAAGGCCGCTGCCGCCGTCGCGCAGCGCGGCTGGCAAGCCGTCACCGTCGACCTGCGCGGCCACGGCGAATCCGACTGGTCCGACGAGGGTGACTACCGTGTCGTCAGCTTCGCCGGCGACGTCGAGGAGGTGTTGGGCACCCTGCCGCCGCAGCCGGTACTCGTCGGCGCCTCTCTGGGTGGGTTCACCTCGATGCTGCTCGCGGGCGAGCTCGCGCCGGGCATCGCGAGCGCGGTCGTCCTGGTCGACATCGTCCCGAACATGGACCAGTCCGGGGCCAATCGGATCCACGCCTTCATGTCCGAGCGGGTGGAATCGGGCTTCGCCTCGCTTGACGAGGTCGCCGACGCCATCGCGGAATACAACCCGCACCGGCCGAGGCCGACCGATCTGGACGGGTTGACCACGAACCTGCGCCGTCGCGGCGATCGCTGGTACTGGCACTGGGATCCCCAGTTCATCAGCGGGACCGCGGCTTTCCCGCCATTCGAGGTCACCGACCCCGATCGGATGCACGCGGCAGTCGACGCGATCCTGCGCGGCGGCGTGCCGATGCTGTTGATCCGGGGCCAGATGAGTGACCTCGTCAGCCAGGAACGCGCCGACGAATTCCTGGAGCGCTTCCCACAGGTCGAGTTCACCGACGTTCGCGGTGCGGGGCATATGGTCGCCGGTGATCGCAACGACATCTTCGCCGACGCCGTGCTGGGCTTCCTTGCCCGTCATGTCGGCGGGTGATCGTCGCTTCCTGGACGAAAGTTGTTGCCTCTTACAGTATCCACTGCGTTTTGTCGCCCTAGTCAATATGCTGCGGTGCGATGCCGCCTTCGGCGAACCACCCAGGCGGCTGAAACCCGCTGGCGCTGTTAACATGCTGCCCGACACTTCAAGAGAGGCGGCGTGGCCATGCGGTGGTTGCGAGGGTTGGGCTTGGTCGGTGCTGTGGTCGTCGCCGCGACGACGCTGGCGAACCCGGCGCGAGCCGACGGCGGAGTGACGCCGGGCATCAAGGTGGAAGACGAAAACAGCTCGTGCACAGCGGGTTTCGCGGCCCAGGGCAATGACGGCAGTTATTACCTGATGACCAGCGGCCACTGCGACGCCCATGACGGTTCGTTGTGGACGTACGGGAATGACGTTCCCCTGGGCAAGATCACCGCCAGCGAGAAAGAGGGCGACACGAAGGACGCCGCTATCATCCTCCTCGACCCGAGCGTCGGTGCGCCGTCGGGTGATGTCGGCGGCAGGTACGTGGTCCGGGATGTGTTGAGTGCGCAGCAGATTCGCGAAGGTATGCCTTTCTGCAAAGTTGGCGCGGTTACCGGTGAAACCTGTGGTTTCGTCAAACACGTCGAGAATGGGGTGGTAACCGCCAGCGTGTTCAGCCTCAACGGCGACAGCGGCAGCCCGGGCTTCGTGAAGAACCCCGACGGCACCGTGAGCGCGGTTGGCCTGCTGATGTCGTCACCCGACGGCGACGACTACACGACCGACTTCGCGCTCATCGATCCGCTGCTCGGCAGCTGGGGATTACGCGTTCTCCCCTGAGAGATGCCGCGTCCCCTGCGTCTTTAACCCAGCGTTTACGACGGCCGGGCACCGGGTATCCGGCGTCCCGCGACGTCGGTGAGGGCTAGCCACGTTGGGGAAGCCAATGAGTTGTGCAGTGCGACACCAGCGACACGAAGGGAAGCATTAGTGAAGCGTGGGATTGTCGTCGGCGTGGCGGGCGTGGCCGTGGTGGCCGCAGCATGCGCCGGCTGTTCGAGCAACACGTCAAGCACGGGGTCGTCGGGCTCGTCGACGCCCTCGGCGTCCGGCCCACAGGTCATCGTCGACGGTCAGACGCAAAACGTCAGCGGCCAGGTCACGTGCACCCCGTCGGGAGACAACACCAACATCGGCATCGGTGATCCGACGGCCGGGGTCGGCGCGGTGGTCAGCAACGCCAATCCCCCCATCGTTCATTCGGTCGGGCTCGGCAGCGTCAACGGCATCACGCTCGGCTTCTCGGACGCGGCTCCCAACCAGGGTGGCAACGCGGGCGCCGCGGTGAACGGGAAGGCCTACGCGATCAAGGGCACAGCGACCGGGCTCGACATGAGCAACCCGCAGCAACCGCAGCAGGTGACCAAGTCATTCGAGTTGAACGTGACATGCCCGTAGTGCAGGCGATCGATAGCCAAGAGGGGACGCAGCTATGTCTATGAAACGTGTCGTCAGTGCGGCGGCGGTCGCGGCGGGGTTGAGCCTCTCCACGGTCACGCTGAACGCGGGCTCGGCCTTCGCGGCCCCACTCGACCCCCCACCGCCGTGCCCCGGTTGCCATGGCGGTGGCGGCGGGGGAAACCCCGGCGGCGGTGGCGGAGGAAACCCCGGCGGCCAGCAGGGCGGCGGCCCCGGCGGCCAACAGGGCGGTGGTCCCGGCGGCCAGCAGGGCGGACCCGCTGGAGCGCCGGGCGGGCAGAACAATCCACCCCCGGGTGGGCATGGTCAGAGTCCGCCCCAGGGTGGCCAGAACAACCCGCCGCAGCAGGGTGGGCCGAACAACCCGCCGCAGCAGGGTGGGCCGAACAACCCGCCGCAGCAGGGTGGGCAGAACAATCCGCCGCAGGGCGGCCAGAACTCGCCGGCGCCCAACGAGCACTGGCAGAACCCGCAGCAGGGCGGCCCGGGCAACCAGCCGGGCGACCAGGGCCAGAACGGTCCCGGCGGACAGCCCAACTCGCCGGCGAGCGGGCACAACCCGCCACCGCCGGAGGGCAGGCAGGCCCTCAACCCGCCGAGCACCCAGCCCCCGCACCAGCCGTACGTTCCGCGTGGGACGTACGTCAGCGGCAACGCCCAAATAGGCGGACCCGGCGACGCGCGGGCGGGTTTCAGCATCGTGGATCACGGGGCACCGCCCCCGCCGCCGCCTCGGGGGCACGGCTGGAACGACGGTCCTGCGCCCGGCCACCCGCCGCCCCATTGGGTGGGCGCGCCCCCTCCCGGGGGCTGGGACGGTCCGCCGCCCCCTGGTGGCTGGAACCGCCCGTGGTCCGGGCCGCCGCGCGACGTCGTCGTCGCGCAGGCCGATTTCGGGCCTTTCCAATACGACAGCTACACCGCCATCCCGGTCTTCAACTGGCAGTTCGGTGGTTGGGGCTTCTGGTACATGGGAGTCTGGGTTCCGCTCTACTGACGGTTCGACGGGCGCAGCCGGCTCGGCCGGCGTGCCCGTCGTCGGGCGGCGATCCGGAGGTCATGGCAGGCTCCGGGCATGGATGTGCGAGAAAACGTCCGCCGAGCCATCGACGTGATGACGGCGTGGACGTCCTACAGCGGCAACGAATTCGCCTGGAACCGGCTCGTCGAGAACGTCATCGACGAGCCGGATGGCGAAATCATGCTGCTGATGGGCTTCGTCAACCTGGCCGGCGAGCTGGGGATCAAGCTGGAGAAGGCCACGGGTCAAGACGTGCGATCGCACCTGCAGGACATCGCCCTGAAGTACCTCTGATCGACGCGGGCTACTGCGGGTGGGTCGCCAGATACTCCTCTACCGGGATCGGGGACGGCGCCTCGTATCCGATCGGGAGCAACACATCCCCGGCGGTGGTGACGTAATAGACGTCCCACCGGTAGTAGGTGGGGAAGGCGGCGGGATCATTCGCGATCAGTGCGGCGTATTGGTCCACCGCCCGGACGTATTCGTGGGCGTGGTTGTAGCCGTAGATGGCGCGGGCGGGGTCGCCGGCGAAGCCGTTGGCGGCCAGAAACCGGCCCGCCGCCATGATGCTGTCGCGCGGGGAGTGGACGTCACCACCCTGCCCGTAGGTGGCGAACGTTGACGGCAAGAACTGCATGGGTCCTTGCGCGCCCGCGGTGCTCACGCCGTTGATGCTGCCGAAGCGCGTTTCGACCAGGTTGATCGCGGCCAGATAGTTCCAGCCGACTCCCGTCTCCGCTTCCGCCGCGTGGTAGTCGCCCACCAGTTCGTCGGCGGGAATGGGAGGCTCGATCCGCCAGGCGGGCAGCGTGCCCTTGGCGGGCGTCATCGCCTGGAGCTGGCGACGGGCATCGAGGTTGCGGTCGTATACGTCGGCTAGCTCCGCCGGGATGCGCGGACGCGCGACCGAATCCCATTCGGGGTGCCGCGCGATGGCGCGATAGGCCGCCTGCTCGCGGTGCGCCGCTGCTACCAATGCCGGCTCCGGCGTCGACGAGTCACGCAGCGCGCGCTCGTCGGCGACGAGGTCGTCGGCCAGCTGAGCCGGGTCCGACGCCAGTTGGGGCTGCGCGCCGAGGGGTGGATTCGGTTCTGCCGCAACGGTTCTGGACGCGACAGGAGCCGCGGCCGCGGTGGTCGTGGAAGTCGCGATCGGCTTGGCCGTCGACACCGAGCAGCCGACGAGGGCGAACATGGCCGCGCCCAGCAGCGGCGCAGCGACTACACGGATCAAGTTCACAGTGGACACTTCCGTCGATTGCCCTGAACAGTCTTCCGCATGTCGCAGCGTGACATCAATGCGGTGATCGATATCGGCGCGGTCCCGGCCGGCGAAATCGGTCGGGAAGGGCTTCAAGTTGCGACGAGCGGCCAGTCATTTCACACTTGAAGCTTCCCGGCAGACAGGAAAAGTTGCATGCCTGACGCACCGGCAGAATCGTTCGCAAGACGTACCGGCCGGGCTTCGGGCCGGGTGACGAGGTTCGTCCCTCGACTCATGGGGCCGGTGATGATCGCGGCAACCATGACCGCATTGGTCGCTCCACCCGAGACGCTCCCTCAGTTGCCGCCGGGATGCGCGATCGGTTGGACGATGGTGGGGGGTGTGTTGATCTACGTGCCCGACTGCTCGCATCGCTCGCCGGCTCCGCCACCCCCGCCGGACGGACCGCCGCCCGGTCCCGTTCCGCCTCCGCCTGAGTAGGCGCCGCAAGTCGGGTCATCGGGCCGTTGGTAGGCGCCGAAATTGCTGTGCCAGAACGGAACTGACGATCTGAAGCCCTCAGGGGGGTCGATCAAGATTGCGTCGTGGAGGCGGAATCCTTCTTGGGTCCGTCGGAGAAGATCGGAAATTGCACCGGTTCCGAATCACCAGCGGCGTGTGTCACGGCCTCGGGCTCGTAGCGGTGCGAAAACAGATCGGATGTCATAAGGCGGGGTCCTCTTGGGTTTGGCTTCGGCCCGACATGCGGGTGGGGCGAAGGGGGATCGATTCGTAGATGCGCTCATCTGCACAAGGAAATGGCTACGGGGCAGTGCGAACAGAACTGCTTCCACCAATCTACACGCCCCCGGGAACCGCGCCTCTTGATCATGTTCGAAAGGGGGGTCCTCCTCGGCGGAGGCGGCGCCGTAGGGCTGCCCGGCGTCCGGCCCGCCGCCGGACGCAAGCCGCGACCCCCCTCAACGCGCTGTGGGCTGGCGGGAAATCACCCACCAGCCCACTTGGGGTAGAACTCGCACTAGACGGCAGTTACTCCGACTGCCTGCGGACCCTTCGTCCCCTGCTCGATATTGAACTCGACTCTCTGGTTTTCCTCGAGGGATCGGTAGCCCGTCCCCTGGATCTCCGAGTAGTGGACGAACACATCTGCTGCGCCGCCGTCCGGAGCGATAAAGCCGAAGCCTTTTTCGCTGTTAAACCATTTCACAGTTCCCTGTGTCATACCTTCAACTTCTCTCATTTTCGAACGGATGCCGACGGGCATCCCCGGGCAGCCTAGCATGCCCGGCCCCGGCTACCCGTAATGCGGTGCGGCAGAGGGTTTTTCATGCCGCTTTCAGGGCTTACGGGTGAACCTGCCCTGGCGGCGAGACTCGCCGTGTCGGCGCATGTTCGAGGCTTCCGGCGGATGCCTCGCGGCCGCCCGGCGGCCGGGGCGAAGGCGGCGGTGTACGTGCGCCGCCTTCCGCTGGTCGGTCGCCTGTTTCGGGACTTGTGCCATGGTGCTGACACTCTCAGACTGGTGATATGCGCGACCGCGAGACGATCGATTCAGAATTGCGGCGCATCGCCCTTGGGCGCCGATCGGTTCGCGAGCGCGGCGGTCAGCCATCGTCCCGAGAGATCGACGAACTGCTCGACGAGCTCCTCGCCCACAGCACAGTGACCACTCGTCCCCACCCCGAAGACATGCGTGAAAGCGAGACGGTCGCCGACGTGCGGGGCGCCCGCGGGTTCGGCACCAAGCTCCGCGGGCTCGGGGGTGTGCGGCGCCGATTGAGTCTTCTCGCGGCGTTGCCGCTCTCGCTGGCCGCCCTCGCCGCCGCGGTTGTGGTGATGTTCGCGGTCCACCAACGGGATTCATCGGCGCAGCCGACCGAAACCCCGCCGTCGGCGGCGGCGCCGCCAAGTCGCATCGCGCCGGCGGCACCAGCTCCGCGGATCGAGATTGCCGACATGGCGTTCATCGCCGCGTTGAAGCATGAAGGCGTACCGTTTCCCAGTCAGGAATACGTAATGACCCAAGGGCATGCGGTCTGCGACTTCCTGGCGCACCAACCCAATTTCGCCGATGCGGTCGCATTCGTGCAGCGGTCATCGATTTGGGACGCCGACCAAAGCGCGGAAGTCACCGCCGGTGCCATCGTCGCGTACTGCCCCAAGTCTCAACCTGCAACGCCGGATGACATGCAGCCGGCGTATCAGAATGTTCTCTCCGATCTGCAGGCGATCGAAGGAAAGTTGCAAGGCATTCAAGGGGATCTGCAAGGCGTCCAGGGAGACCTCGAAGGCATTCCCGGCCACCCCTGAACCATTCCGCGTCTTCGCCCGGCGTGGGCACGTTTGGCGGCGGATCAGGGCCGTTCGACGTGCGGCTGTGGACACGGGCCGGCACCTGCGGCGGCGGGCCAAAAAGGGCATTTTGGCCTCTTTCGCAGCAACGCGGCGCGGCCTACGATTTGCCTGCACGGAGATTTGTGATGGTCAGCATGGCTAATCGTTTGGCACTCAGTGGGCCGGCCGCACTCGCGCTGGTTGTCATCATGACGGCGTTCTCGCCGCCGGCAAGTAACGCTGCTGAATGCGGCGTAGGCACCGTCTACGACGCACCGTCCGATAGCTGTGTGGTTCTCGCGCAGGCGCCCCAGCCCGTAGCGCCACCTCCGCCGGCCCAGCCTCCGCCCCCGGAAGCTCCGCCGCCGCCTCGGCGTCGGTTATCTGGCCACCTCGCGGCCAATGGCCCCTTGAGTAGAACCGGGCGCAAT